>NZ_JASCOP010000028.1:0-38329 GCF_029959395.1 Stenotrophomonas sp. PS02300 | reverse complement strand
CGCCGGGAACCCGGCCGCAATGCGCAGGGCCCCCGCCGGGGCCGGTCGGGCGGGCCCATGGCGGGCAGCGCCGTGAACCGCTCGGCTGCAGGAATTACCCCAGATCCACGCATTTGTTGGATAACCGCGTTTCCCGCCCATCCTTCGACCAGCTGAAAAACACCCGCCATGGTGTCCCTTCCTGCAGGTCAGCCATGTTGAACGGATATGTCCCCAGCGCGAGCATCACCCCGCGATCAATCTGCCGGTGCCCTGATGAGCGGGTGATGCGTGTCTCGCTCATGCGGCCTTTACCGTCCAGGACCACCACCAGTTCCATGCACCCGCCTGGCGGGAGTCCACCCGCCGGGTCCCTGTTGATCCGCATGTCGAGCGTGGACCCAAAGGCGCTGGCGGGCATCGTCCGAAGCGGCGCCGATGTGTCGATGGCCAGCATCAGCAACAGGGAAATCATGGATGCCTCGCGTTGGGTCGTGTCAGCTTGAAGCGCTGCGGATCGCGTCCGGCAGCGGGGCGCTCTTGCCGGTCTGGGTGTCCATCCACACCACCACCACGTTGCCGTCCGAATACAGCGTGCTGTCGTTCTTCTGGTCCACGATGCGGTGGCCGATGGTCACGCTGCTGTTGCCCAGGCGTTCGACGAACAGCTCCACCACGATGTCGTTGGGCCACACGATCGGCAGGCGGTAGTTGACGTTGGTCGCCGCGACCACCGGGGCGATCCGGTCGGTCATCGAAACGCCTTCCACGCCCAGCATCCAGCGCACGCGCGCCTCTTCCAGGTAGGAAATGTACTTGGCGTTGTTGACGTGGCCCATGCTGTCCATGTCGCGCCAGCGCACGCTGATCGGTACGCGGGCCAGGATCTTGTGTTCGCTGCTCATTACTTCTTCTTCGCCTTCGTGGTCTTGGCAGGGCTGGTCTTGCTAGGGGTTGCCGCACGCTTGGCGGCCACCGCCTTCTTGGCCACCTTGGCCGGATTTTCCGGCTTGGCCTTGCGCGGCGGGCGGGCGTCGGGCTTGTTGGCCACCGCCGCCGGGCGTTCCGGGCGCGCGCTGACCGAAGGCAGCATCTTGGCCAGGAACTGGCCGGTGTACGAGGTGGGGCAGGCCGCCACGTCTTCCGGCGTGCCGGTGACCAGGATGGTGCCGCCGCGGTGGCCACCTTCCGGCCCCAGGTCGACGATCCAGTCCGCGGTCTTTATCACGTCCAGGTTGTGCTCGATCACCACCACCGTGTTGCCTTCGTCGCGCAGCTTGTGCAGCACGCCCAGCAGCGCTTCGATGTCGTGGAAGTGCAGGCCGGTGGTCGGCTCGTCCAGGATGTACAGCGTGCGCCCGGTATCGCGGCGCGACAGTTCCTTGGACAGCTTCACGCGCTGCGCTTCACCACCGGACAGCGTGGTCGCGCTCTGGCCCAGCTTGATGTAGCTCAGGCCCACGTCCACCAGCGTTTCCAGCTTGCGCGCGATGCTGGGCACCGGTTCGAACAGCTTCAGCGCATCTTCGACGGTCATCTGCAGCACGTCGTTGATGTTGTAGCCCTTGTACAGGATCTCCAGCGTTTCGCGGTTGTAGCGCTTGCCGTGGCACACATCGCAGGGCACGTACACGTCCGGCAGGAAGTGCATCTCCACCTTGATCAGGCCATCGCCCTGGCACGCTTCGCAGCGGCCGCCGCGCACGTTGAAGCTGAAACGGCCCGGCGAATAGCCGCGCGCGCGTGCTTCCGGTACCTGCGCATACAGCTCGCGCAGCGGGGTGAACAGGCCGGTGTAGGTGGCCGGGTTCGAACGCGGGGTGCGGCCGATCGGCGACTGGTCGATGTCCACCACCTTGTCGAACAGGTCCAGCCCTTCCACTTCCTTGTAGGGTGCGATCGGGTGCGAGGAGCCGTTGATCTCGTTGGCGGCCAGCGAGAACAGGGTGTCGTTGATCAGGGTCGACTTGCCCGAACCGGACACGCCGGTGATGCAGGTCAGCAGGCCGGACGGAATGTCCAGGTCCACGCCCTTGAGGTTGTTGCCGCTGGCACCGCGCAGGTGCAGCGTCATCTTCGGGTTCGGCTTGTGCCGGCGCGCAGGAATCTCGATCGCGCGCTTGCCCGACAGGTACTGGCCGGTGAGCGAACGCGGCGCGTCCAGGATGTCCTGCAGGGTGCCCTGGCCGACGATCTCGCCGCCGTGCACGCCCGCGCCCGGACCGATGTCCAGCACGTAGTCGGCCAGGCGGATCGCGTCTTCGTCATGCTCGACCACGATCACCGTGTTGCCCAGGTCGCGCAGGCGGGTGAGGGTGCCCAGCAGGCGCTCGTTGTCGCGCTGGTGCAGGCCGATGGACGGCTCGTCGAGCACGTACATCACCCCGACCAGGCCGGCGCCGATCTGGCTGGCCAGGCGGATGCGCTGGGCCTCGCCACCGGACAGGGTGTCGGCCTTGCGCTCCAGGGTGAGGTAATCCAGGCCCACGTCGACCAGGAAGCCCAGGCGCTCGCCGATTTCCTTGACGATCTTGCCGGCGATCTCGCCGCGCCAGCCAGGCAGGGTCATGCCGCTGAAGAACTTCAGTGCCTCATCGATCGGCAGCACCACCAGTTCCGGCAGCGCACGGTCGGCCACGAACACGTTGCGCGCGGCACGGTTCAGGCGCTGGCCCTGGCATTCGGGGCAGTTGCGTTCGCTGATGTACTTGGCCAGCTCTTCGCGCACCGCCGCCGATTCGGTTTCCTTGTAGCGGCGTTCCAGGTTCGGAATGATGCCCTCGAAGCGGTGCTTGCGCTGGGTGCGGCCACCGGCTTCGGTGAAGTAGGTGAAGGTGATGGTTTCATCGCCGCTGCCGTACAGCACCGCCTGGCGCACATCCTCGCCCAGGCTCTGCCACGGCGCGTCCACGTCGAACTTGTAGTGCTTGGCCAGCGAGGCGATCAGCTGGAAGTAGTACGCATTGCGGCGGTCCCAGCCGCGCACGGCACCGGCCGACAGCGACAGCTCCGGGTGCACCACCACGCGCGAGGGATCGAAGAACTCGGCCATGCCCAGGCCATTGCAGCCCGGGCAGGCCCCCACCGGCGAATTGAACGAGAACAGGCGCGGTTCCAGCTCCGGCAGCGAGTAATCGCAGACCGGGCAGCTGTACTTGGACGAGAACAGGTGGGCCGGGGCGTCTTCCACGTCCAGCGACTGCACCGAGACCATGCCGTCGCCCAGCTTCAGCGCGGTTTCAAAGCTTTCGGCCAGGCGCTGCTTGATGTCTTCACGCGGGCGGAACCGGTCGATCACCGCTTCGATGGTGTGCTTCTGGCGCAGCGCCAGCGGCGGCACCGCATCGATTTCATGCAGCGCACCGTCCACCCGCACGCGCACGAAGCCCTGCGCGCGCAGCTGGTCGAACACCTGGGCATGCTCGCCCTTGCGCTCGCGGATCACCGGGGCCAGCAGCATGTAGCGCTGTTCCGGGTCCAGGGTCAGCACGTGGTCCACCATCTGGCTCACGGTCTGCGCTTCCAGCGGGTAGCCGTGGTCGGGGCAGCGCGGGCTGCCCACGCGGGCGTACAGCAGGCGCAGGTAGTCGTAGATCTCGGTGATGGTGCCCACGGTTGAACGCGGGTTGTGCGAGGTCGACTTCTGCTCGATGGAGATCGCCGGCGACAGGCCTTCGATATGGTCCAGGTCCGGCTTTTCCATCACGCTCAGGAACTGGCGGGCATAGGCCGACAGCGACTCCACGTAGCGGCGCTGGCCTTCGGCGTAGATCGTGTCGAAGGCCAGCGAGGACTTGCCCGAGCCGGACAGGCCGGTAATGACAATCAACTTGTCGCGGGGCAGGTCGAGATCGATGTTCTTGAGGTTGTGCGTCCGCGCGCCGCGGATGCGGATGAAATCCATCGCCATGGGGGATCCGTTGAAAGTGGGGCAAGCGGAGACGGCAATCGGTCAGCCTACCGAGCTTGGGATTTGGGGGCAATCGGCGACATTGCCAGCCCCTTGTCTCATCTATTGAGACCACCGGGCCCTGAACCTGAACGGGGTTCAGGGGGTGGCGGCCAAAAGCAGGGGGTGGGTTGACCCGGGCCGGGGTGAGTCATTAAAATCCCGCTTCTGTCCGCCCTCGATGGCGGCAGTCCATAGACCACAATAACTACAGAGGAAGTCTGGTCATGTACGCAGTACTGGTAACCGGCGGTAAGCAATACCGCGTGGCGCAGGGCGAAACGCTCCGCGTTGAAAAGCTCGAAGTCGAAGTCGGCGACGAGATCAAGTTCGAAGAAATCCTGATGCTGGGTGACAGCGATGGCATCAAGCTGGGCGACGCTCTGAGCGGCGCTTCGGTCACCGCCAAGGTCGTGTCGCAGGGTCGTGCTGACAAGGTCCGGATCATCAAGTTCCGTCGCCGTAAGCACCACATGAAGCGCCAGGGTCACCGTCAGTACTACACCGAAATCGAGATCACCGGCATCGCCGGTGGCAGCAAGTAATAAGGAGAAGCAGTCATGGCACATAAAAAGGGCGTAGGCTCATCGCGCAACGGTCGCGACTCCAACCCGAAGTACCTCGGCGTCAAGATCTTCGGTGGCCAGGCCATCGATGCCGGCAACATCATCGTGCGTCAGCGCGGCACCCAGTTCCACCCGGGTACCGGCGTCGGCCTCGGCCGTGACCACACCCTGTTCGCGCTCGTCGACGGCAAGGTGGAGTTCTCGGTGAAGGGCCCGAAGAAGCGTCGTACCGTCAGCGTCGTCGCCGAAGCCTGAGCTTCGCGATACGCAGGCGCCCCCGCCCCGGCGTGGGGCCGCTGACGAAAGCCCCGCTTCGGCGGGGTTTTTGTTTTTCACGTTAGACTCTGCGGTCGGGCGCACCCGTTGCCCACCGCCTCCAGTTGGCATCCAGAATCATGAAACTTGTAGACGAAGCAGAAATCCAGGTTACCGCCGGCAATGGCGGCAACGGCTGCGTCGGTTTCCGTCGCGAGAAGTTCATTCCGCTGGGCGGCCCGGACGGCGGCGACGGCGGCAATGGCGGCAGCGTGTACATCCGCGCCGACGAAAACCTCAACACCCTGGTCGATTTCCGCCACGAGCGCATTTTCAAGGCGCAGCGCGGCGAGAACGGCATGGGCCGCCAGGCCTATGGCAAGGGCGGCGAAGACCTGGTCATCACCGTGCCGGTCGGCACCGTGGTGATGAACGTGGCCACCGACGAAGTGATCGGTGACCTGACCCAGCACGACGACATCCTGCTGGTAGCCAAGGGCGGCAAGGGCGGCCTGGGCAACATGCACTTCAAGAGCTCCACCAACCGTTCGCCGCGCCAGTCGCTGCCGGGCGAGGAGGGCGAAGAGCGCCTGCTCAAGCTGGAGCTGAAGCTGCTGGCCGACGTGGGCCTGCTGGGCTTCCCCAATGCCGGCAAGAGCACCCTGATCCGCGCCGTGTCCGCTGCCACCCCCAAGGTGGCCGATTACCCGTTCACCACCCTCTACCCCAACCTGGGCGTGGTGCGCGTGGAGAACTACCGCAGCTTCGTGATCGCCGACATTCCCGGCCTGATCGAAGGTGCCGCCGATGGTGCCGGCCTGGGCGCGCAGTTCCTGCGCCACCTGCAGCGCACCCGCCTGCTGCTGCACCTGGTGGATATCTCCCCCATGGAAGGCGGCGTGGAAATCTCGCCGATCGAGCAGGTCCGTGCGATCGAGCGCGAGCTGGCCAAGCATGACCCGGAGCTGCTGGAGAAGCCGCGCTGGCTGGTGCTGAACAAGGCCGACCTGATGTTCGAGGACGAGGCCAAGGCCGCGGCCGAGAAGATCATCGCCGAGCTGGGCTGGACCCAGCCGTGGTACCTGGTTTCGGCGCTGGGCCGTGAAGGCACCTGGCCGATCATGACCAACATCATGGCCTTCTTCGACCGCCAGAAAGAAGACGAAGCGGATGCGCGCAACGCGCTCTGACGCTGACGTTGCTTCCTCGGGAAACCCGGCTTCGGCCGGGTTTTTCCGTTGCGTAGTGCCACGCCATGCGTGGCTGCCATTTGTCCGCAAGCACGGAAAAACGCGGGGCCACGCAAAAAACCCGGCCTGGGCCGGGTTTTTGTACCGCACGCCGCGCCAGGCGCGGCGTTGCGCCGTATCAGGCGGCCTTGAGGGCCTTGATGCGCGCGGTCAGGCGGCTCTTATGGCGAGCAGCCTTGTTCTTGTGGATCAGACCACGCGAGCTGAAACGGTCGAGGATCGGCTGGGCGACGGCAAAGGCTGCCTCGGCGCCGGCGGCATCGTTGGCGTCGAGCGCCTTGATCACCTTCTTGACAGCGGTGCGCAGCATCGAACGCTGAGCCGTATTGCGCGCGTTGCGCACGACGGTCTGCTTGGCGCGCTTCTTGGCGGACTTGATATTGGCCACAGTGGTGGTTTCCTGAAAAATCGGTGTAATGGGAACAGCAAGCTGGAAAGTATGATGGCTCGAAAAATGTACGTCAAGTCAATTGTCAAGAGGAAACACGGGTGAGTTCACCAAGGATGTTGCGCGGGCTGCTGTCTTTCAGCAGCATGACCATGATTTCGCGGGTGCTGGGGCTGGTCCGCGACCTGGCCGTCACCACCACGTTCGGCACCAATGCGGTGACCGACGCCTTCTGGGTCGCCTTCCGGGTGCCCAACTTCCTGCGCCGCCTGTTCGCGGAGGGCTCGTTCGCCACCGCCTTCGTGCCGGTGTTCACGGAAGTGAAGGAAACCCGTTCACATGAGGAGCTGCGCGAGCTGATGTCGCGCGTGGCCGGCACCCTGGGCGCGGTGCTGCTGCTGGTCACCGCGCTGGCGCTGATCTTCGCCCCGCAGCTGGCCACCCTGTTCTCCAGCGGGGTCGACACCGACCCGGCCAAGCACGGCCTGCTGGTGGACCTGTTCCGGCTGACCTTCCCGTTCCTGCTGTTCGTCTCGCTCACCGCCCTGGCCGGCGGCGCGCTCAACAGCTTCCAGCGCTTCGCCATGCCGGCGCTGACCCCGGTGATCCTCAACCTGTGCATGATCGCCGGCGCGCTGTGGCTGGCGCCGCGGCTGGGCGGCACCCCGGAAAAGCAGATCCTGGCGCTGGGCTGGGCCGTGCTGGCCGCCGGCGTGCTGCAGCTGCTGTTCCAGCTGCCCTCGCTGAAGGGCATCAACCTGCTCACCCTGCCGCGCTGGGGCTGGAAACACCCCGGCGTGCGCAAGGTGCTGACCCTGATGGTGCCGACCCTGTTCGGCTCCTCGGTGGCCCAGATCAACCTGCTGCTGGATACCGTGATCGCGGCCAAGCTGACCGACGGCTCGCAGTCCTGGCTGTCGCTGGCCGACCGCTTCCTGGAACTGCCGCTGGGCGTGTTCGGGGTGGCGCTGGGCACGGTGATCCTGCCGGCGCTGGCCCGCCACCATGTCAGTACCGACAAGGCCGGCTTCTCCAGCGCGCTGGACTGGGGCCTGCGCACCACGCTGCTGATCGCCGTGCCGGCCATGCTGGGCCTGATGCTGCTGGCCGAGCCGCTGATCGCCACGATCTTCCAGCACGGCCAGTTCACCGCGTTCGATACCCGCATGACCGCGCTGTCGGTGTACGGCCTGAGCTTCGCGCTGCCGGCCTTCGCCCTGCTCAAGGTGGTGCTGCCGGCGTTCTACGCCCGCCAGGACACCCGCACCCCGGTGCGGGCCGGCCTGGTCGCGCTGGTGGCCAACATGGTCTTCAACTTCGTCCTGCTGGCCGTGCTGTACCACGTGATGGTGCCCGAAGCGCTGAAGGCGCAGGGCGTGTGGGTGGCGCTGGGCAAGCAGCCGGGCCTGCACCTGGCGCTGGGCATTGCCAGCGCGCTGTCCAGTTACCTGAATCTTGGCCTGCTCTGGTACTGGCTGGGCAAGACCGACGTCTACCAGCCCAAGGCCGGCTGGGGCGGCTACGTGACCCGCCTGGGCCTGGCCTGCGCGGCCATGGTGGCGGTGCTGCTGGGCCTGCTGCAGCTGATGACCGACTTCACCGACATGGACAAATGGCACCGGATCGGCAACCTCGCGCTGCTGGTCGGCGGCGGTGGGCTGACCTACCTGCTGGCCCTGGTCGCCATGGGCTTCCGCCCGCGTCACCTGCGCGAGCATTGATCCATGGGCACCCCGGCTATACTTCATGGCTATCCCTTGCAACGCATCGGTCCTGACGGGCCGGATTCCCAGTAGATGACCAGGTTGTTCAGAAGCATCGAAGGCGGGCCTTTGTTCCCGCACGGAAGCGTGGTCTGCATCGGCGCATTCGACGGCCTGCACCTTGGCCATCGTGCGCTGGTGCGGCATGCGGCGGCGCGTGCCCGCGCGCTGGGCGTGCCCGCCGTGGCGGTCGCGTTCGAACCGCTGCCGCGCGAATACTTCGCCCAGGGCGAGCCGCCGCCGCGGCTGACCCTGGCCCGCGACAAGGTCACGCTCCTGCGCGATTTCGGCGTGGACGCCATCGGCCTGCTGCGTTTCGATGCGGCCATGGCCGCCATGCCGGCCGAAGCCTTCGTCGAACAGCTGCTGGTCAATCGGCTGGGCGCGCGCGAAGTATGGATCGGGCCGGAGTTCTGCTTCGGCAACCGCCGCCGCGGTGACCTGGCCCTGCTGCAGGCCATGGGCGCCGAACGCGGCTTCACCGCCGGCGAAATCGACCCGGTGGATTTCCACGGCGAGCGCATTTCCGCCACCCGCATCCGCCAGCTCCTGCGCGAAGGCGATTTCGCCCATGCCGCAGACCTGCTCGGCCGCCCGTATGCGATCGGGGGCAGGGTAGTGCGCGGGCGCCAGCTCGGCCGCACCCTCGGCTTCCCCACCGCCAACCTGCGCTTCCCGAAAACGCCGGCGCTGGCGGGCATCTATGCCACCTGGGTGCACGGGGTGTTCGACCAGCCGTGGCCGTCGGTATCCAGCTTCGGCACCCGTCCCACCGTGGACGGGGTGGAGCCGCTGCTGGAAGCGCACCTGTTCGATTTCCAGGGCGACCTGTACGGTCGGCATATCCAGGTTGAATTCGTCGCCAAGCTGCGCGACGAAGAGAAGTTCCATGATCTGGCGGCATTGACCGACCAGATGCACCGTGACGCCGATCAGGCCCGTCACATCCTTTCCGAACACAGATTGCGAGCCACTGCGTGAGCCAGGACTACAAAGCCACCCTTCATCTGCCGGCAACCGAATTCCCGATGCGCGGCGACCTGCCCAAGCGCGAGCCGGGCATTCTGTCGCGCTGGGAAGACGAGGGCCTGTACGCCCGCCTGCGCGAAAACGCGCAGGGTCGCCCGCTGTTCGTGCTGCACGACGGCCCGCCGTACGCCAATGGCCAGATCCACCTGGGCCATGCGGTCAACAAGATCCTCAAGGACATCATCGTCAAGTCGCGCTACCTGGCCGGCTTCGATGCGCCCTACGTGCCCGGCTGGGATTGCCACGGCCTGCCGATCGAAATCGCGGTCGAAAAGAAGTGGGGCAAGGTCGGCGTCAAGCTCGACGCCGTCGCGTTCCGCCAGAAGTGCCGCGAATACGCCGAAGAGCAGATCGAACTGCAGCGCCGCGACTTCAAGCGCCTGGGCGTGATCGGCGATTGGGACAACCCGTACAAGACGCTGAGCTTCGATTTCGAAGCCAATGAAATCCGCGCGTTGTCCAAGATCTTCGCCAACGGCCACATCGTGCGCGGCGCCAAGCCGGTGCACTGGTGCTTCGACTGCGGCTCGGCGCTGGCCGAGGCGGAAATCGAATACCAGGACAAGACCTCGCCGGCCATCGACGTGGCCTACGTGGCGCGCGATTCGGCGCAGCTGGCCGCGCGCTTCGGCGTGAGCCTGCCGGCCGATGTCGAAGTGGCCGTGCCGATCTGGACCACCACCCCGTGGACGCTGCCGGCCTCGCTGGCGGTGTCGCTGGGCGCGGATATCCAGTACGCCCTGGTCGAAGGCCCGGCCCACGCCGGCAAGCGCCGCTGGCTGGTGATCGCCGCCAGCCTGGCCGAGCGCGCCCTGCGCCGCTATGGCGTGGAAGAGGTCGTGGCGCATGGCCATGCCGCCGGTGCCGCGCTGGAAAACCTGCTGCTGGCCCATCCGTTCTACCCGCAGCGCGACATCCCGCTGCTCAACGGCGCGCACGTGTCCGACGAAGACGGTACCGGTGCGGTGCACACCGCTCCCGGCCACGGCCAGGAAGATTTCGTGGTCAGCCAGCAGTACGGGCTGATGGACAACTACACCGCCGCCCAGATCAACCCGGTCGACGGCCGTGGCGTGTACCTGCCGTCCACCCCGCCCGCGGGCGAAGTGGTGCTGGCGGGCGTGCACCTGTGGAAGGCGCAGCCGCTGATCGTGGACGTGCTGCGCGACTCCGGCGCGTTGCTGTCGTTCGTGGAAATCGTGCACAGCTACCCGCACTGCTGGCGCCACAAGACCCCGGTGGTGTTCCGCGCCACCCCGCAGTGGTTCATCTCGATGGACAAGGCCAACCTGCGCAGCGATGCAATGGCCGCCATCGACAACGTCGGCTGGTTCCCGAGCTGGGGCAAGGCGCGCATCGGCAGCATGGTCGATGGCCGCCCGGACTGGTGCATCAGCCGCCAGCGCACCTGGGGCGTGCCGATCGCACTGTTCACCCACCGCGAAACCGGCGAACCGCACCCGCGCACCGTCGAGTTGATGCAGCAGGTGGCCGACCGCGTGCAGGCCGGTGGCATCGACGTCTGGTATGCGCTGGACGCGGCCGAACTGCTGGGCGATGAAGCCGCGCATTACGAGAAGGTCACCGACATCCTCGATGTCTGGTTCGACTCGGGCGTCACCCATGAAGGCGTGCTGCTGGAGCGTGGCTTCGGCAAGCCGGCCGACCTGTACCTGGAAGGTTCCGACCAGCACCGCGGCTGGTTCCAGTCCTCGCTGCTCACCGGCGTGGCGATCGACAAGCACGCGCCCTACAAGCAGTGCCTCACCCACGGCTTCACCGTGGATGAGAAGGGCCGCAAGATGTCCAAGTCGCTGGGCAACGGCATCGAGCCGCAGGACATCATGAAGACCCTGGGAGCGGACATCCTTCGCCTGTGGATCGCCTCGGCTGACTACAGCAACGAAATGTCGCTGTCGCAGGAAATCCTCAAGCGCAACGCGGATGCCTACCGGCGCCTGCGCAACACCGCGCGCTTCCTGCTCGGCAACCTGGATGGCTTCGACCCGGCCCAGCACCTGGTGGCCCCGGCCGACATGGTCGCGCTGGACCGCTGGATCGTGCATCGCGCCTGGGAAGTGCAGGAGAAGATCAAGGCGGCGTACACCGGCTACAACATGGCCGAGATCGTCCAGCTGCTGCTGAACTTCTGCAGCGTGGACCTCGGCTCGCTGTACCTGGACGTCACCAAGGACCGGCTGTACACCATGCCGACCGACTCGCGCGGCCGCCGTTCGGCGCAGAGCGCGATGTACCACATCGCCGAAGCGTTCACCCGCTGGATCGCCCCGATCCTGACCTTCACCGCCGATGAGCTGTGGGCTTACCTGCCGGGCGAGCGCAAGGAAAACGTGCTGTTCGCCACCTGGTACGAAGGCCTGGTGCCGCTGCCGGCCGATGCCGCGATCAACGCTGCCGAGTTCGACCAGCTGCTGGCCCTGCGCGAGCAGGTGGCCAAGGTGCTCGAGCCGATGCGCGCCAACGGCGCCATCGGTGCCGCGCTGGAAGCGGAGATCACCGTCGCGGCCAGCGAGGAAACCGCTGCGCGCTGGCAGCCGCTGGCCGAGGAACTGCGCTTCCTGTTCATCAGTGGCGATGTCAGCGTGCGCCCGGCGACCACCGATGAGGTGTTCGTCAGCGCCCAGCCGACCACCAAGCAGAAGTGCGTGCGCTGCTGGCACTACCGTGCCGACATCGGCAGCGTGGCCGCCCACCCGGAACTGTGCGGTCGTTGCGCAAGCAACGTCGACGGTGCCGGCGAAGACAGGAAGTGGTTCTGATGAGCGCCGCACGTCCGCGTCCCAACGCACTGGTCTGGCTGCTGCTGTCGGCCGCCGTCATCGGCCTGGACCAGTGGAGCAAGGCCTGGGTGCTTTCCAGCCTGCCCGAGTACCAGCCGGTGGCCGTCATCGACGGCTTCTGGAACTGGTACCGCACCTACAACACCGGCGCAGCGTTCAGTTTCCTGAGCGACGCCGGTGGCTGGCAGCTGTGGTTCTTCACCGCGCTTGCGGTGGGCATCAGCGGCCTGATGGCCTTCTGGCTCTCGCGCACCCCGCGTGCCCACTGGCGCAGCGCCGTGCCGTACGCGCTGGTGATCGGCGGGGCCATCGGCAACGTCATCGACCGCCAGGTGCACGGCCACGTGGTCGATTTCATCCAGTGGTATGTGGGTGAGCACTACTGGCCCTCGTTCAACATCGCCGATGCGGCGATCGTGGTCGGCGCCGTGGGTATTGCGGTGTTTGGCCTGTTCGACGGCAAGACCGAGAAAAAAGCGGGATAATTCCCTCCAGTTCCCTATATCAACCGGCCCCGGCCGGCCGGAGTATCTGACCGATGGATGTGTTGCTCGCCAATCCGCGTGGTTTCTGTGCCGGTGTCGATCGTGCGATCGAGATCGTCAAGCGCGCGATCGAGACCCTGGGTGCGCCGATCTACGTGCGCCACGAGGTCGTGCACAACCGTTTCGTGGTCGATGACCTCAAGCGCCGGGGCGCCATCTTCGTTGAAGAACTCGACGAAGTGCCCGATGGCAACACCGTCATCTTCAGCGCCCACGGCGTTTCCCAGGCCGTGCGCCAGGAAGCCGAGCGGCGCGGGCTGAAGGTGTTCGACGCTACCTGCCCGCTGGTGACCAAGGTCCACCTGGAAGTGGCGCGGCACTGCCGTGCCGGCCGCGACGTGGTGCTGATCGGCCACGCCGGGCACCCGGAAGTGGAGGGCACCATGGGCCAGTGGAGCCGCGAACGCGGCACCGGCACCATCTACCTGGTGGAAGACGTCGAAGACGTTGCCACCCTGGTGCTGGACCAGCCGGAAAACTTCGCCTACACCACCCAGACCACGCTGTCGGTGGATGACACCCGCGGCATCATCGAAGCCCTGCGCACCCGCTTCCCGGCCATGCAGGGCCCGAAGAACGACGACATCTGCTACGCCACCCAGAACCGCCAGGATGCCGTGCGCGACCTGGCCAAGCGCTGCGACCTGGTGCTGGTGGTGGGCTCGCCGAACAGCTCCAACTCCAACCGCCTCAGCGAACTGGCACGCCGCGATGGCGTGGAGTCGTACCTGATCGACGGCGCCGACGAGATCGACCCGGCTTGGGTGCTGGGCAAGAAGCACATCGGCCTCACCGCCGGCGCCTCCGCGCCGCAGGTGCTGGTGGATGGCGTGATCGAGCGGTTGAAGGAGCTGGGTGCCACCGGCGTGGGCGAACTCGAAGGCGAACCCGAATCGATGGTATTCGCACTGCCGAAGGAGCTGAGGCTGCGCCTCATCTCCTGATTCACGCCGCGAAGGCATGACCTTTGGCCATGGGGCTGTGCATCTTCGAGGTCTAGCATCGATCAATTCGAATGCCGGAATCCCCCTCGATGAAACTGCGTGCCGCCGTCCTCTCCGTGCTTCTCGCCGCCACCGCCGCCGGTGCCCACGCGCAGACGCCACCGCCGCAGGACGTCGCCTTCCCGGGCACCCTGCGCATCGACGTGGACGCACGCGACATCGGCCGCCGCATCTTCAAGGTCAAGGCCACCGTGCCGGCCCAACCGGGCCCGCTGACCCTGCTGTACCCGCAATGGCTGCCCGGCGCGCATTCCCCCAGCGGCCCCATCGACAAACTCGCCGGCCTCGTCGTCACCGCCAACGGCAAACCGCTGGCCTGGAAGCGCGACCCGTACAACGTATACGCCTTCACCGTGGACGTCCCGCAAGGCGCCACTGAGGTCGTCGCCAACTTCAACTTCCTCTCCTCGCAGGGCGCAGGGCAGGGCCGCGTGGTCATGACCCCGGAAATGCTCAACCTGCAGTGGAACGCCAACTCGCTGTACCCGGCCGGCGTGATCACCCGCAACATCCAGGCCCAGGCCAGCGTCACCCTGCCGCCGGGCTGGGCCTACGCCACCGCGCTGGACACCGAGCGCCGCGACGGCGACACCGTGGTATTCAAGCCGATCAGCTACGACCACCTGGTGGACTCGCCGCTGTTCGCCGGCCGCCACTACCAGCAGTTCGACCTCGACCCCGGCGCCAAGGTGCCCGTGCACCTCAACGTGTTCGCCGACGATGCCAAATCGCTGGTCGCCAAGCCCGAACAGCTGCAGGCGCATCGTGCATTGGTGCAGCAGATGTACAAGCTCTACGGCGCGCGCCACTTCGACCGCTACGAATTCCTGCTCGCCCTCACCAGCAAGCTTGGCGGGATCGGCCTGGAGCACCAGCGCTCCAGCGAAAACAGCGGCGACACCGGCTACTTCACCGACTGGGACAAGACCTGGCTCGGCCGCGACCTGCTGCCGCACGAATTCAACCACTCCTGGAACGGCAAGTACCGCCGGGGCGCCGACCTGACCACCGCCAACTTCAACGTGCCCATGGGCGACAGCCTGCTGTGGCTGTACGAAGGCCAGACCCAGTTCTGGGGCCACGTGCTGGCCGCGCGCTCGGGCCTGTGGAGCACCGACCAGACCCGCGACATGTTGGCGAACGTCGCCGCCACCTACGACCGAGGCCGCCCCGGCCTGGCCTGGCGCAACCTGCAGGACACCACCAACGACCCCACCATCGCCCAGCGCCGCGCCCTGGCGTTCCGCAACTACCAGATGAGCGAGGACTACTACTCCGGCGGGCAGATGGTATGGCTGGACGTGGAAGGCAAACTGCGCGCCTTGACCGGCAACAAGCGCAGCATCGATGATTTCGCCAAGGCCTTCTTCGGCATGCACGACGGCGACTGGAACGTGAACCCGTATACGTTCGATGAAGTGGTCAGCACCTTGAACGGCATCGCCCCGTACGACTGGGCGGGCTTCCTGCGCGAGCGCCTGGACGGCCACGGCCCGCTCACCGGCGGCCTGGAAGCAGCCGGCTGGAAGCTGGTCTACACCGACACCCCGAACGATGCCTACAAGGCGCAGGAAACCCGCGCCAAGAACACCAACCTGCTGTACTCGCTGGGCGTGGCCGTCACCGACGGCGGCGCCATCACCGACGTGCTGTGGGACAGCCCCGCCTTCAACGCCGGCCTGGCGCCGGGCATGAGCGTGCTGGCGCTCAACGGCCGCGTGTTCAAGGGCGAAGACCTGAAGGACGCCGTGGCCGCCGCCAAGACCGACAAGGCGCCGCTTACCCTGCTGGTACGCAACTTCGACCGCATCGACACCATCAAGCTCGATTACCACGGCGGCCTGCAGTACCCCTCGCTGCAGCGCATCGCCGGCAAGCCCGACCGCCTGGCCGAGTTGTGGAAGGCGCGATGAACCTGCGCCGCGACGTGCCGATTCTGCTGGCGGCGGTGGCCGCCATCATCGGCGCGTCGCTGGATGGCGACGGCCGCTGGCTGCACTGGATCGCCAAGCCGCTGGCCACGCTTCTCATCGCCGCCATCGTCTGGCGCGCCCATGCTGCACCGCCCGGCTACCGCCGCGCGATCCTGCTCGGCATGGCGTTTTCCTGCATCGGCGACATCGCCCTGATGCTCCCGTTCGATGCCTTCGTGCCGGGCCTGATCGCCTTCCTGCTCGCACACCTCTGCTACATCGTCGCCTTCCGCGCAGGCTTCAGGGCAGGGCGGGGCCTGCTGTGCGCAGCCGCATTGCTCGCAGTATTCGCCGGCATCAACCTGGCCGGCCTATGGCCCCTTCTCCCCAGCGACCTGCGCATCCCGGTAGTGGTTTACGTAGCAGTACTCGCCCTGATGGCCACACTCGCCCTGGCGCGCGCGTGGACGAACAACGCAGCAACCCCCTCCGCACCCACGAGCGCCCGCTGGGCCGCAACCGGCGCAGTCCTCTTCGTCATCAGCGACTCCGTACTAGCCTGGGACCGCTTCGGCGGCGGCCTCCCAGCCGCGTCGCTTTGCGTACTAAGCACCTACTACGCAGCGCAATACTGCATAGCCCGCTCGGTTCGGTAATCGCGTCGGCGGCGCGGCTCACTGCCCAACATCCCCCGCCGACTCACACCGCTTCCCTTCCGCACACAACCGATCCAACAACGCCAACGCCACCCCATTGCTCCACCCAAACCCATCCTGCAACGGGTACTCACCGCCACCACCACCCCCAGCCGACCCATCCACCACATACTTCTCCACCAACTTCCCCTCACGGTCATACACCGTCTGCACCGTCCGCAAAAACCGCACCCCAATCTGCCGCGCCAACGCATCCTGCCGGTACCGCTGCAACCCATCCACCGCCACCCACTGCAACGGCGCCCACCCATTCGGCGCATCCCATTGCTGCCCGGTGATCTCGGTGGTGGTCAACAACCCACCCGCACGCACCAACTGCGTCTCCACCGCTTCGGCCGTACGCCGCGCCTGCACCGGGCTCGCCACCTCCAACCACAACGGAAACAGCGCCGCAGCCGTAAGCGCAGGGCGGGGCGTACCACGCTCCAGATCCCGATCCGCATACCACCCCTGCCGCTCATCCCACAGCAGCGCGTTGATTGCCTGCTTGCGCTGTTCCGCCTTCCGCGCGAAATCCCGCGCCACAGAACGTTCCCCCGCCGCACGACTCGCCCGCGCAATCGTCGTCTCCAGGTGGAACAGCAGGCTGTTCAGATCCACCGGCACGATTTCCGTGGTGTGGATGCTCCCCAGCTCCGCCGGATGCACCAGCCATCGCGAACTGAAATCCCACCCCGATTCCGCCCCGGCCCGCAGATCGCGATACACCTGCGACGGCGCCCGATCCGGCACCGTGGCGGCCGTCGCCAGATCATCCGTCCACGACTCGGTACGCGGCACGGCCCACGCATCCCAGTAGCGGTTGAGCAGGCTGCCATCGTTCATCCGCACCACACGCTCACTGGCCGCACCCGGCGCCAACCCTTCCGCCCCACGCATCCAGAACGCATGCTCGGTGCGCAGCTGCGGCAGATACCGGCGATACGCGTCATCCCCTTCATGCGTAGCCAGCAGATCCACCATCAAGCTGAAGAACGGCGGCTGCGACCGGCTCAGGTAATAGCTGCGGTTGCCATTGGGGATATGCCCGTACTGGTCCAGCTGCCAGGCAAAGTTGTCCACCATGTCGCGCACCTGCTGCCAGCGCCCGCTGGAGGCCAGGCCGAGCAGGGTGAAGTAGCTGTCCCAGTAGTACACCTCTCGGAAGCGCCCGCCCGGCACCACATACGGCTTGGGCAGCGGCAGCAGCGAACCGCGCGGGTCCACGGTGTCAGTGGTCCGGGTCAGCACCGGCCACAGCCCCTCGATATGCGCGCGCAGGGTTTCCCCGGTAGGTGGCACGTAGGCGGCTAACTCCGTGGGAACAGTGAAGTGCGTGGCCACGAAGGCGGGCAGGGTGTAGCCGGGCTGCGCCTGGGTCTGGCCCCATTCGGCCAATAGCGCGTCGGCATCCAGAGCCGGCACCGCATCGGCGAACGTCTTCTGGTCCTTGAACAGGTGGGCGCGCTGCACCTGCTGGAACAGGGGCTGCCATTGCTGGTCCGGCGGCTGTGGGGCTTGGGCGGGCGCCTGGGCGGCAGCCGAGGCGGAATACAGCAACGACGCCAGCAGCAGGCCGGCCAAGCGGGGGCGTGGGTTCATGGGCGGGTTCCAGACGGCAACAGCCCGACTGTAGGGGCGGGAGCGTCAACAAATGGTGCGGCGGGGCCGCCAATTGACCCGCCCGGCCGCTCCCCTTAGAATTGCCTGCTCAGCCGGAATAGCTCAGTTGGTAGAGCGGCGCATTCGTAATGCGTAGGTCGTAGGTTCGATTCCTATTTCCGGCACCAGTTTCAGCAAAAGCCCCGGCCTTGGTCGGGGCTTTTTGTTTTGGGTGTTTCGACCCCATGGGGCTACGTCGGAAAGCGCCTCTTCAAACGCGCTACGTCGCGTTTGACCTGTCAAAAATGCTGCGCTCCTTGCAGTCAGAGGGGCAGTTGACTGGCAAGTTCACCTTACATAGCATCCCAGCCAACAGAGCCAAATCCCCTCCTGACCCAGCGTCAGTGACGGTTTGGCCTTTTTCTGCCTGAAATTTAGACCACCGGGAGGTAAAGGCTGAGACCCCTGCCGTTGCGGTAAACCGTGCTTTCGTAATGCGTAGGTCGTAGGTTCGATTCTATTTCCTGCACCAGTTCCAGCAAAGGCCCCGGCCTTGGTCGGCGCTTTTTTCTGTGTGTGCTCGGCGTAATTCCAAGTCGGGTTCAAACATGTGGTCTGAAATAGAGGTCTTCGCCAGGAAATTCGAATTATGATCTTGTATTAACGGGGCCTCTAAAACATCATGCGCTTGATCGCCCGAGAAGTAAGAGCGCCGGGCGCAATATTAATTACTTTGAATGGAACACGATTTCCTCTGTAAAGGTTAGGTCGGCCGCTCGGACCCTGTAGCCCGATGACCGTCCGGTAGAACTTGTCCATGACTTTGCGTCTAGGCTCGCGGCAGCGACAGCCTGTTCTTTCGATGCGTATGTACTACTTGGCATGCCTTCGGCCTTCACATTCCAAGTATTGTTCGTCTCGGTAATCATCCAGAACTTAATTGAGGAGGCTTTCTCTGAGAACGTAGAGCCTTCGGTGTCGCGAAGTTTGCCAAGCGTGTTGAAATATCGTTGATGGGTCCTTCGGAGACTATCTTCGCTCTCAGCCTCCAAGACTACTACTTCCTGATTCAGCGCAGAACTCAGAGTTTCGATCTCAATCTGGAGCTTTGCGCTTGCGGCATCTTCACGTGTTTCAAACTGGCTGAGTGAAGACAGTTTTCTATTTTTCCGGTCGTAATGAATCAGGAAGATCATTATTCGTCTGCTTCAGAGTACTGGAGGGCGGAGAGATTTTGATTTATGCCGTAGAAGATATGACGGATCTGCGTGTCGATCAAGCTGGCTTGGCGCTTTGCCGTTCTTCGAGATGCAGTGCTTCCCGATCGTACCCGGGAGGTCGATATCTTTTGGGCATGTAGCTGTTCTAATTTCCGGATCTGTACTGACAGTTCCTTTAATACTTGGAGGGCCTTCTCATTGCCCTTTCCATACTTGAGATCTTGGCCGTAAGTGTCCGCCAGCTTCTCTGATAACTCCGCCCAAAAATGCTGGGCTTTGGTTCGAATCTGAACCTCGATTATCTTTCCGTGTCTTTTTGCAATTATATGAACTGCGCGATAGTTGTTGGTGGGGTTGGATCGCTTGTCGTCGATTATTGCGTCCCCAAGCATGACGCTCAGAGCATTTGTGAGGGAGTCTTGTTCAATTAAATTGTTGACGATGGTTCTGCAGCCTGCGATGTCCTGTATCTGAGAAAGTCGGGTTTTCTGCCTCCTCAGCTTCTCAATAATTGCTACAGTCGATTTGGAAGGCCGTCCCGTAATGGCGTGCCCAAGCGTATCCCTTACGATGTGCTCGACCTCGGCATAAGCCTGAGAAAATTGTGATCGATACGCCTCCAAATCACGGAGTGCGTCGACGCTGATCTCCTCTTCGCGGAGTCTGTCGCCGATCCGGTCGATCTTGGACTTGGAGAACTCAAGTGGAGTAGCTGTGGTTGATATCACGGTGGCGGCAAATAGTGGCGATTTTCGGCCGATCTTAGCAGGTAAGAGCATCGGAGGACGGGCACGGTGCCAGGCATGTTGCGAAAGTCCCTTTATAGTTTTGGCCGCAGTTGCGCAAGTTGCTCAGATGGACGGTGTTCTGCTGACGACGACTGCGCGTAGTCTGCAATGCGCGCGCGTGTAGATTTGGTGTCGCTGAGGGGGTAGGTCGTGCGCCAGCATTCGGACTGGGCTGGTGACCTAGTCCAGCCAGAGTATGGATCGTTGGCGCTAGCGGTCCAATTATCAGTGCCGGCGCCAATATGCGGGCTTGGAAACCCTGTTCACTTTGCTGCTGGGTCTCCCTCTTGCGCCGGGGAGTGCTCACTGGTTGACTCATGCTGTAAATCGCGGTCCGCTCTTTAGGGTCGGATGATTCGCAATCATCCTATCAGCGAGCGAGAAGTCGCCCGTCGAGGAAAAGACATAGCGTTCGCTGCGGCTTATCTGGAGTGAATTGAAATTGATAACATGATCTGGATTGTATGGAAGCGATGTGCCTTGACGCAGGGTCTGATCCATCGTGAGAATCCATTCCGGATCGCGAACCACACTTGCCCTAAGGTAGCTAGGCAGAGATCGAAGCGTTTCAGCCGCTTCAGTAACTTCTTGAGCCAACGACGGACACCACATTGCTAGGGCGCGTGTCGAGGAGAGGGGGAAGTAGATCTCGATACCCTTGACGCAAAGCCCAAGGTTGCCGTATGGCGCCATGTCGATGTGATTCTGTAAAGCGATGGGGTTGTCGCCAATCATGAACGGGTGGGATCGCGTGGTCTTTGCGAGAAACCAGAATTTGTCTAAAAAATGAGGGCCAAAATCTGCAGGCGCTTTCAGCAGTACTCGCGCGGTGTCGATCTTTATTTCGTTGTCGGTCTGGGGCTGAATTAGCGCTTCAGCTTGGGAGCCTGGAGCCACACGATTTCCTGTCGACTCGAGCTTTTCTTGAAGCAGTCGATGCATGTCTTGCCATTGCATTCGAAATGCTCTCGTCCTCACGAACTGAATGGCCAGGAACGCAGCTAGCAGGGCACGTTCTTCTGGCGGTATTGCATTCACGCTGTCGTGATGGAGCATCCGATCGATGACTGACTTTGCTTGGGACTCAATCCTCGAAAGCCCGTGCTCAAGGGACAAGTCAGCACCCTCGACCACAAAATCGTAGAAGCGCGCTTCGCTGGCGACGTTCTTAGCGTTCGTCTGGAAGCTGCGTCCCGAAGTCTTATCGAAGGCCCAGAGCTGGTCCTTCTTGCCCGTCCCAAAATTTCGGAGCAGGAACTTCGGCACGTAATGTTGGATCTTGGCTGAAGTCATGTTTGTAGAAGGGTTGGCCCGCGCTCCATCTAATCCTACCCCGGATCGCGCGCCTTGATGTGCGCCGGGCGGCGCGCAGAACTAAGGTATTTTTGAGGAGCAAGAGCTATCTGGAGGTTCGTTGCGGGATGTAGGAGTAACTACCAACCGCCGCGCTGATATTCCTGAGCCGACTTACATCACGACTCCTAGCTCGCGCCCTATTAATTCGGCTGCTGACCGCTCCGAATCTTGGAACGAAACCTGCATTCGGATTGGGACTAGTGACTCGACCGGCATCGCGACGTTCCTTGCGGAGATGCGGATCCTCAGTGCGCCGGCGAGTCTGTCGGTATCTCCAGGAAAACCTTCAATCTGTAGTTCCTTGATATGCGGGTCCAAGACGTGGCGAAAATCATCGCATTCCCCCTGTATGTGCTGGCTAAACCGGTCACCGTCAATGGCTGACCACCTGAATTCGCGTTTTGGAGTCGGAACCGAAATTGGAAACACTGGTTCGGCTCCGAGGCTCCGTGCCGCATTCGATGGCAGGGCGTGAAGAGGTGCTACGTTTTGGAACGCCGGTGGCTTCCGGAATATTGAAGAGGCGTTTTGGGGGGTATTCTTGATCGGCGCTTGGTTGGCCAGGCAGATGTTTCCGCCTGTGGAGATGTCGACAACAACGTGGTCAGCGCTGCTAACCCCTTCGTTGGTGAGCCTGAGTGTTAGCACGGTGGGTGGCGTCAAGGTATTAAAATAACCCGGAAGCGACTCGATCCGCCTTCGAAGTTCTAGTTCCCACTCCTGATAGTCATCTCGATACTCCGCAAAACCGAAATACGACACGTAAGCGTGCTTCTCGGTTCCCTCCATGGGGAAGGCCGATAGTACAGCCTCAACTGCGCGATCAATGAAATCGGGTGAAAGCTCTCTGTGGCGAATGAGAGCTCCGTCGAAGCGCGTAATGGTCGATTGTTGATGGAGAACTTCGACCTTCAGCAAGGGGCCTCTTCCCATCAAGTGTTCGACTTGGCTCTGCAGTTGCCGGAGCTGCTTTTCTGTGTCTGTCGGCTCAGGTGGTAGCAACCATATATCGGGTACTGCTATCGCACCTATTCCGATGTCACGAGCAGCTAGAAGCGGCGTCATGTCATCAGTTAGCAGTGATATATCGACTCCAAGTGCACGGCTGCAGGCAAGTGCTTCCTCAACGATGCGTTCGTCTGCGGTCGTTAGGTCAAGCTCCTCGGGTCTCAGTCGATTTTGTGGGAGACGTGGGGCTATTCGAACGGACACCGTGTGTGAGCCGGCGGTTACGAGATACTCGTCGGATCTGGCTCTGATAGCCTCGCGCAACGCGGCAGACACCTCACGTGCGCGCTTGGCCCTTCTGGCGTTTCCGCCACTTTTGTGTCGATCAATCTCTCGCTGCACTTCCTTTACAACAATTAGGACGATAGAGGTGTCAGATGTAACTGCTGTCCAGTCAATGTTCTCGAGCCTTAGGCATTGAAGGAAGAAGTTGGTATCGGGAGCAAAGTAGGCGGTCATCTTGTTCATGCCTGAGATTGACGGTGCAAGAATGCATTCTGCCAGCGCATCAGGGCGGTGCGACAGCTAAGTTCCATCCATAGGCACCGAAGATAGCCGCCCATGAAGCCTGTGAGTGCTGCCCCTGCCCCAAGGCGGACAATACTCATCCCTCCAGCAATATGCGCCCGCAACCATGGCAGCACGGCCACCAGTTGCGCGCCCAGCAACAACGCCAGGACGTCCAGCCCGATGGTGTCCACTAATAGCGCTAGCGGCAGCAGCTCAAGATTGCAGGCGAGCAGCAGGACCAGCACTGTGGTGGCGGCGGCCAGCAGCTTGGCTCTGGAGATCTTCGGCATCGGGGGGCTTCCCAAGGGCGGTAATACAGCAGTGGGGGCAGGCGGGGGCGCTTCAATGGCCGGTTTGATGCTACGCCAGCCATCGGGTTACTGTCTGGGCGTACCCGCAGAGGCTCCCCCATGAAAACCGCCGTCTTCAGCGCCCGTCCTTACGACCGCCGCTTCCTTGAGGAGGCCAATGCGCGCGACCATTCGGGGCAGGGCTTCGAGTTCGCCTATTTCGATGTGGCGCTGGACGCCTCCACGGTGGGGCTGGCCCAAGGCTTCGATGCGGTCTGCGTGTTCGTCAACGACCGGCTGGATGCGCCAGTTCTAAATGCCCTGCGTGCGCTCGGCGTGCGTGCGGTGCTGCTGCGCTGTGCCGGTTTCAACAACGTGGATATCGCCACCGCCGAGAAGCTGGGCCTGTTCGTCGCCCGGGTGCCGGCATATTCGCCCGAGGCCGTGGCGGAGCACGCGCTGGCGCTGATCATGACGCTCAACCGGCAGACCCACCGCGCCTACAACCGGGTGCGCGAGGGCAACTTCATGCTCGATGGGCTGCTGGGCCGCACGCTGCATGGCAAGACGGCGGGCATCGTGGGCACCGGCAAGATCGGGCTGGCCACGGCGCGCATTCTGCATGGCATGGGCTGCACGGTGCTGGGCTTCGACCCGTACCCGTCACCGGCATTCGATGCCTTCGGCGAAAGCGTATCGCTGGAAACGCTGCTGGCCCGCTCGGATATCGTCTCCCTGCATTGCCCTCTCACCCCGCAGACCCATCACCTCATCAACGAGGAATCGCTGGGGCTGATGAAGCCCGGCGCGATGCTGGTCAATACCTCGCGCGGCGCGCTGGTCAATACCGATGCGGTGGTGCGCGCGCTGAAGTCGCGGCATCTTGGCCACCTGGCCATTGATGTGTACGAGCAGGAAAGCGCGCTGTTCTTCCAGGATCTGTCCGGCGAGATCATCGATGATGATCTCTTCCAGCGCCTGATGACCTTCCCGAATGTACTGGTCACCGGGCACCAGGGCTTCTTTACCGTGGAAGCGTTGCAGGAGATCTGCAGCATCACCCTGCGCAACCTGTGCGATTTCGCCAACGGGGCGGAATGCCAGAACAGGGTGGTGGCTGCCTAGGCTGGCCCCGCAGGGCTCAGGCCAGCTTGTCGGGACACGTAGCAACCATCGTCGCGCTGTTCTGCACCGGTACCCAGGAGCGTGAACTGCCGTTTCGCGTGGTTTCCATGTACTTCTCCGTTACCTGGTAGACGCGGAGGTAGCCACTGCTCTTTCCGCACCACTGGCTTGCCCGGGTAGATCCCGGCTGCCACCGCGCATCCGTGGTTTTCGGCGGGTAGGAGAACTGCTCGATAAGGCCAGTAATGCCCGGCTGCTTGATGGCGTCCAGATACTGGATGCCTGCGGCACGCGCCTCGGTGGATTCCGAGGCGGCCATCGTCTGGAAGGTCGTGGTAAGCCGCTCGACAAAGGACGCCTTGTCCACGTCCGTTGAAACCTGCGTTGCTGCGAGCGAGGTCTGTTCAACCGGTGCGGCCGCAGTGGCTGCACCCGGAATTGAGGCCAGCAGAATCGTTCCAATCAATAGTGAGTTGCCAATCAACGTTACGTTCATTGAGACTTCCTGATGTCTGGACGCGGGAACGGCAGCTCGGACGCTAGGTCAGTATCTGGTGGCTGTCAATTAGTCACAGGTTACCGATCTTCCACTTCGACATAGCGCACGACGGGCTTCTCGACATTCTCACGGACAGGAGGATCGTCGTTCCACAGCGGGCGCAGGAGAATCTGGCCGGGCGTGGCTTCGATTCGTACGTGGACGCCCACCTCGAAGCCAAACTTGCGCAGCCAGGCGCCGCGCAGGGTGACCATGGGGTAGGGGCCGAAGTGGTCGCGGTCATCCTCGCCCAGCTGGGGCACGGCACGTACGTTGTGGTGGTAGCTGGGGGTGTAGCTGGGTGCGCAGCGGGGCAACAGCAGGATGACTTCTTCTTCGTCTTCGGGCCACTGGACGGGTTTGGGTTTCATCTTCGCTCCTCCAACAGGGAATGGCCCTCGCCGGTCAGGGCGAGGGCGTCGGGAGGTCAAAACCGTGCAAGCCAGACGGCGGGTGTATTCCCCCGTGAGGGGTCTTGTATTAGCCACCCTCCCGACATGGGACATCCTCAATTTTGGCTCACCGGAGTTTTGAGCTCCGGGGAGAACCTTGCCCGCGTACGACGAGGAAGCGAAATCGATTGTGTCTGTTGGGTTTGCGATTTCAGTTGGCTGTATCTACTGGTTGTCGGGTGTGGCACGGAAATGCGGGAAATGCGGCGTTCGTGTGTGAGCCAGGGCACAAAAAATGTTGTTCGCCGACGTGCATCATTTGGTTTGGAGGGTGGTTCGGGGCGTCGTAATCGGTCCGGTGGGCGCGAGTGGCGCGTGGGGCGGGTGGGATCAAGAGCGGTTTCGATCGGTTTTCATGCGTCACCGGGTGTGGGTGGTGCAACGGCGGTCGTTTGGGAACCGACCCTACCCGCCAGCCTGTCGAGGATGAGGTGGGGGCCTGGCCGGCGGAGCCGGGCAGGGGCCGGCCCACGACCCGGCTGTGAACGATTCATGTCTATACATGATGCTCCGGCTGTGCTGATCCGGGCGGTCTGCGCGCAGTGCGACAACGTGTCGCAGCCGTTTCCGGGCCTTTCCTGCGCCAGATCATTGTCAATGCCTTTCTTAAATGGTGCGTGACGGCATAAAATTAGGGGGCTGACATGAACGTCCTCCGTGCCGCCCCCTTGGGACCGGTACACCCGGCTTTGGCCGGAGGGGCGCGCTTGAGAAGGCATTCCCTACGCAATTGGATCGACCGATGATTCCGTTGAAATCCCTTGGGCGCTGGCTGCGCCCGGGCCTGCTGTTCGCGTTGTCCGTGTTCATGACGGGCTGCAGCTCGGCCATTCTGGCCCCGAAGGGCCAGGTCGGCCACGATCAGAAGACCCTTCTGATCACGGCCACCGTGCTGATGCTGCTGGTCGTCGTGCCGGTCATCATCATGACCCTCGCCTTCGCCTGGAAGTACCGTGCCTCCAACACCAAGGCCCGTTACGAGCCGAAGTGGTCGCACTCCACCGCGATCGAAGTGGTCGTCTGGTCGATCCCCTGCATGATCGTGCTGGTGCTGGCCGTGCTGACCTGGCGGTCTTCGCACTCGCTGGATCCGTACCGTCCGCTGGAGTCCGATACCAAGCCGGTGGTGATTGAAGCCATTTCGCTGGACTGGAAGTGGTTGTTCATCTACCCGGAAGAGAACATCGCGACGGTCAACGAAATCACCTTCCCGGTGAACACCCCGCTGAACTTCAAGATCACGTCCGATTCGGTGATGAATGCCTTCTTCATCCCGCACCTGGGCAGCATGATCTACTCGATGACCGGCATGGAGACCAAGCTCCATCTGATCGCCAACGAGACCGGCACCTTCCCGGGCATGTCCTCGCACTACAGCGGCGCGGGCTTCAGCAAGATGCATTTCGACGCCAACTCGGTGACCGAAGCCGAATACCAGGCATGGCTGGCCAAGGTGCGTGCGCAGAGCACCCCGATGGACCAGGCCGCCTTTGGCGCGCTGGTGGCCGACAAGAACCACGACTGGCACCCGGTGACCTACTTCGGTACCACCGAAACCGGTCTGTTCGACTGGGTCGTTGCCCGCCACATGGGTGACAACCAGCACTACGGCATGGACCACAAGGCCATGGATCACAAGGGCATGTCGCACGGCGCCGAGGGCGAAAGCCACGAAGGCCACGAGATGCCGGCCGGTGCCCATGACATGCCGGCCGACCATGCCGAACACACTGCAGACGAGCACGCCGCCGCCGGTCACGCCGGCCACGCAGGCTCGGGAGAATAAGCATGAATCCGTTGGGCAAACTGACATTCGCTGACATCCCGCACGACCCGATCATCATCACCACGCTGATCGGCGCGGGGATCGGTGGCCTGCTCGTGCTGGCCCTGATCACCAAGTTCAAGCTGTGGGGCTATCTCTGGAAAGAGTGGTTCACCTCGGTTGACCACAAGAAGATCGGCGCGATGTACCTCATCGTCGCCTTCGTCATGCTGCTGCGCGGCTTCGCCGACGCCATCATGATGCGTGTCCAGCAGGCTACCGCCGCCGGCGGTGCCGAAGGCTTCCTGCCGCCGCACCACTACGACCAGATCTTCACCGCCCACGGCGTGATCATGATCTTCTTCGTGGCGATGCCGCTGATCACCGGCCTGATGAACGTCGTGGTGCCGCTGCAGATCGGCGCGCGCGACGTGGCCTTCCCGTTCGTCAACTCGCTCAGCTTCTGGCTGTTCGTGGCGGGCGCGGGCCTGGTGATGATCTCGCTGGGCGTGGGTGAATTCGCGCAGACCGGCTGGCTGGCCTTCCCGCCGTTGTCGGGCAAGGAGTTCAGTCCAGGGGTAGGTGTCGATTACTACATCTGGGGCCTGCAGGTAGCAGGTCTAGGCACCACACTGAGCGGTATCAACTTCTTCATCACCATCCTGAAGATGCGTACCCCGGGCATGAAGCTGATGCACATGCCGGTGTTCACCTGGACCGCGCTGGTCACCAACGTGCTGATCATCGCCGCCTTCCCGGTGCTGACCGTCACCCTGGTGCTGCTGACCCTGGACCGTTACCTGGGCACGCACTTCTTCACCAATGACGGTGGCGGCAACGCCATGCTGTACATCAACCTGATCTGGATCTGGGGTCACCCGGAAGTCTATATCCTGGTGCTGCCGGCCTTCGGCGTGTTCTCCGAAGTGATCGCCACGTTCTCGCGCAAGGCGCTGTTCGGCTACAAGGGCATGGTGTACGCCACGGCCTGCATCGGCGTGCTGTCCTTCATCGTGTGGCTGCACCACTTCTTCACCATGGGTTCGGGTGCCAACGTCAATGCCTTCTTCGGCATCACGACGATGATCATCTCCATTCCCACCGGCGTGAAGATCTTCAACTGGCTGTTCACCATGTTCCGCGGCCGCGTGCAGTTCACCAGCCCGGTGCTGTGGACGATCGGCTTCATGGTCACCTTCACCATCGGCGGCATGACCGGCGTGATGCTGGCGATCCCGGCCATCGACTTCGTGCTGCACAACAGCCTGTTCCTGATTGCCCACTTCCATAACGTCATCATCGGCGGCGTGGTGTTCGGCATGTTCGCCGGTATCACCTACTGGTGGCCGAAGATGTTCGGCTTCCGCCTCAACGAGGCCTGGGGCAAGCGCGCGTTCTGGTGCTGGTTCATCGGCTTCTACGTGGCCTTCATGCCGCTGTACATCCTGGGCTTCATGGGCATGACCCGCCGCATGCAGAGCTACCCGAACCCGGAATACCAGCCGCTGCTGGTCATTGCGATGGTCGGTGCGTTCATCATCGGTGCCGGCATCCTGTGCCAGATCATCCAGGTGGCCGTGTCGATCCGCGACCGCAAGAAGACCGCCGATTTGACCGGCGATCCGTGGGATGCCCGTACGCTGGAGTGGGAAACCTCTTCGCCGCCGTCGTTCTACAACTTCGGTTCGCTGCCCAAGGTCACCGAGCTGGACGACTTCTGGGAGCGCAAGCAGCGTGGTGAGGCGTGGGAACGCCCGGCCAAGTACACCGACATCCACATGCCGCGCAACACCGGTACCGGTGTGGTGATTGGCGCCTTCAGCCTGGTCTTCGGCTTCGCGATGATCTGGCACATCTGGTGGCTGGCCATCGTTGGCCTGGTCGGCATGATCGGCACCTTCATCTGGCGCACCTTCGACAAGGACGTGGATTACTACGTGCCGGCTGCCGAAGTGGAGCGGATCGAAAATGAGCACCGCCGTCACCTGCAGGCGCAGGGTCTGGTGAAATCGGAGTTGCAGGCATGAGCAGCACTATCGCCAACAACGTGAACCACGGGCACGCCGCACACGCGGCGGCCCATGGCCATGATGACCACGAACACCACGACACCGGCGAGAACACCGTCTTCGGTTTCTGGGTGTACCTGATGAGCGACTGCCTCATCTTCGCCAGCCTGTTCGCGACCTACATCGTGCTGGCCGGCGGCACCAACGGTGGCCCGGGTCCGAAGGACCTGTTCGACCTGACCTTCGTAGCGTGGGAAACCACGCTGCTGCTGGTGTCCTCGCTGACCTTCGGCCTGGGCATGATCGCGCTGCACAAGCACAAGGTTGGCCAGATGTACCTGTGGCTGGGCCTGACCTGGCTGCTGGGCTTCGGCTTCATGGTCATGGAAGTGTGGGAGTTCAACCACCTCATCCATGAGGGCTTCGGTCCGGACCACAGTGCGTTCCTGTCGGCGTTCTTCGCGCTGGTGGGCACCCACGGCCTGCACGTGAGTGCCGGCCTGCTGTGGCTGCTGATCATGTTCATCCAGATCAAGCAGAACGGCCTGACCCCGACCAACAAGACCCGCATGGCGTGCCTGAGCCTGTTCTGGCACTTCCTGGACCTGATCTGGATCGGCGTGTTCTCCGTCGTCTACCTGAAGGGAGCGCTGTAATGGCCGCACATGACAATCACGCACACGACCACGGTCATGGCGCCGCCGGCGAAAGCCACGGCAGCGTCAAGTCCTACCTGGTTGGTTTCCTGTTGGCTGCGGTGCTCACCATCATTCCCTTCTGGGCGGTGATGAAGGGCGGCCTGCCGGTCTTCACCACGGGCGTCATCATCGTGGTGGCGGCCATCCTGCAGATCTTCGTGCACCTGATCTTCTTCCTGCACCTGAACCGCTCGTCGGAACAGCGCTGGAACGTCAGCGCGGCGGCCTTCACCGTCGTGGTGATCGGCATCATCGTCGCCGGCACGCTGTGGGTAATGCACAACATGAACGTGCACATGATGCATTGAGGTCCACCGACCGCATGCATGCAGAAAGGCCGCCCCAAGGGGCGGCCTTTTTGTTTGGGTCGGCGTTGGGTTGTGGGGTTACGCGGCGTTGCGCAGGAACTCGTCGGCGGCCACCGGCTTGCCCAGGTGGTAGCCCTGAAGGAGGTCGCAGCCCATGGCGTTGAGGTAATCGCGCTGGCCGGCCGTTTCCACGCCTTCGGCCACGATCTGCAGCTGCAGCGAACGCCCCAGCGCGATGATCGAAGACACAATCGCCGCATCTTCGGCGTTGTCTTCCAGGTCACGCACGAACGCACGGTCGATCTTCAGTTCGGTGGCCGGCATGCGCTTGAGGTACAGCAGGCTGGAATAGCCGGTGCCGAAATCATCGATGGAGATGTTCACCCCCATCGCGGTCAGCCCATGCAGGATCTGCAGGCTGGCTTCCACATCCTGCATGGCCGTGGTTTCCGTCACTTCCAGGGTGAGGTGGTGCGGCGCCAGGCCGTGCCTCTCCAGCGTGCGCTTCACCGTTTCCAGCAGCGTGGTCGAGGCGAACTGCAACGGCGACAGGTTCACCGCCATCGACCACGTCACATGCCCGGCGTCATGCCACTGCCGCAGCTGCGCGCAGGCCTGGTCCAGCACCCAGTCGCCCAGCGGCAGGATCAACCCGCTGCGTTCGGCAATGGGAATGAACGTGTCCGGCCCCAGCAGCCCCAGCCCAGGGTGCTGCCAGCGCACCAGCGCTTCGGCGCCGATCACCCCGCCGCCATCGGCGCGGAACTTGGGCTGGTAGTGCAGCACCATCTCATCGCGCTGCACCGCGCGGCGCAGTTCCTGCAGCAGCTTGAGCTGGCGGTTGGCGCTGACGTGCATCGACTCGGTGAAGAACGTATAGCCGTTCCGCCCCGAATCCTTGGTGTGGTACATGGCCGCATCGGCGTGCGCCATCAGGTCGCGTTCGGTGGTGGCATCGGTGGGGTACATCGCGATGCCCAGGCTGGAGGTGACGTGCAGGTCATGCCCATCGATCTCGAACGGCTCGCCCACGCAGGCGATGATGCGCTCGGCCACCACGGCGGCATCTTCGGGCACATCCAGCTGGAACACGATGACGAACTCATCGCCGCCCAGCCGCGCGAAGGTGTCCTGCCCGCGCAGCAACCCGCTCACGCGCTGGCTCACTTCGATCAGCAGCTTGTCGCCCAGCTGGTGGCCGTAGGCATCGTTGATGGCCTTGAAGCCATCCAGGTCGCAGAACATCACCGCGAAGCTGAAGTTGCGGCGCTTGGCCTTCTCGATGGTCTGCTCGATGCGGTCCTGCAGCAGCATGCGGTTGGGCAGCTGGGTGAGCGGGTCGTGCAGCGCGGCCTGCAGCAGCTTCTCGTTGGCCTGGGCCAGCGAATCGGCCAGCAGGCCGGTGCGGGTACGCATCTGGCGGTCGAACAGCGAGGCGATCAGCGCGATGCCCAGCGTGGCCAGGGTGGTGACGATGACCAGCACCGCCAGCCACTTGGTATCCAGGCCGTTGGCGTACACGGCGCCGCAGATGCTGCCTTCCGGGAAGTTGGCGGCGGCCATGCCGGTGTAATGCATGCCCACGATGGCCAGGCCCATCACCAGCGAGGCCAGCCCGCGCAGCAGCCCGGTATGGCGCTGCTGGCTGCGCAGCCGGAAGGCGATCCACAAGGCGGCGCCGGCGGCGACGATGGCGATCAACAGCGAGGCGCCGAACCACAGCGGGTCGTACTCGATACCGGGCTCCATCCGCATCGCGGCCATGCCCAGGTAATGCATGCAGGCGATGCCCAGGCCCATCAGCACGGCGCCGGCCACCAGGCGCGGCCACGGCAGTTCCGGGCGCGACACCAGCCACAGCGCATATGCCGATGCGCCGACCGACGCGGCCAGCGAGTACAGGGTAATGGCGAGGTCGTAACCGACCGGGATCGGCAGGTGGAAGGCCAGCATGCCCACGAAGTGCATGGACCAGATGCCCAGGCCCATGGCGGCAGCGCCACCGGCCAGCCACCAGCGGGCCACACGGCCTTCGGTACTGGCCAGCCGGCCGGCCATGTCCAACGCGGTGTACGAGGCGAGGATGGCAACCAACAGCGAGAAAACGACGAGACTCTGGCTGTAGGTGCCGGTCATGGAAAAGCCTGGGGGAACATGGGGAAGGGAAAGGCGCGGGCGCCCGCCACGGTATCGGCCGGGGCGGGGCAAGGTTGAGCGGAGGCGTTCAGCCGGCGGTCGGGCGCGCGTCTCGGTTGCTGCGACGCGGCTCGGCTATCCTGCCCGACAGACGATGAATTGGATTTGACATGGCCAAGCGGCTTACCGCCTACGTGTGCACCGAATGCGGCGCGGAATACAGCAAGTGGCAGGGGCAGTGCACCGAGTGCGGCGCCTGGAACGTGCTGAGCGAGATCACGCTGGAAAGCGCTGCGGCAACGAAGTCGCCGGCCGCGCGTCGCTCGGGCTGGGCCGGCAAGGTCGATGCGCCGAAGATCATGGCGCTCAAGGACGTGCAGCAGACCGAGCACCTGCGGGTAAGCACCGGCATCGGCGAGTTCGATCGCGTGCTGGGTGGCGGCCTGGTCGAAGGCGCGGTGGTGCTGGTGGGCGGTGACCCGGGCATCGGCAAATCGACCCTGCTGCTGCAGGCGGTGGCGAAGATGGCCGCCACGCTGCCGGTGCTGTACATCACCGGCGAGGAATCGCTTTCGCAGGTGGCCGGCCGCGCGGTGCGGCTGGACCTGCCGCTGGACAACGTCAATGCACTGGCCGAAACCCAGGTGGAAGCGATCCTGCAGCACGCCAGCGCGGCGCGGCCGAAGCTGATCGTGGCCGATTCGGTGCAGACGCTGTGGACCGAATCGCTGACCGCCGCCCCGGGCTCGGTCAGCCAGGTGCGCGAGAGCGCGGCGCGGCTGGTGCGCTTTGCCAAGGAAACCGGCACGGCCGTGTTCCTGGTGGGGCATGTAACCAAGGAAGGCGGCATTGCCGGCCCGCGCGTGCTCGAGCACATGGTGGATGCAGTGCTGTATTTCGAAGGCGAGAGCGGCAGCCGCTTCCGCCTGCTGCGCGCGTTCAAGAACCGCTTCGGTGCGGTGAACGAGCTGGGCGTGTTCGCGATGGGCGAGAAGGGGCTGAAGGAAGTGTCCAATCCGTCGGCGATCTTCCTGTCCGGCGGCAGCACCCGCCAGCCGGGCAGCTGCGTGATGGTCACCCGCGAAGGCACCCGGCCGCTGCTGGTGGAAGTGCAGGCGCTGGTGGATGCCTCACCGCTGTCGAACCCGCGCCGGGTGGCGGTGGGCCTGGAGCAGAACCGCCTGGCGATGCTGCTGGCGGTGCTGCACCGTCACGGTGGCGTGCTGGTGGGCGACCAAGACGTGTTCGTGAACGTGGTGGGCGGTATCCGCGTGCAGGAAACCGCCGTGGACCTGCCGGTACTGCTGGCGGTGTTGTCCTCGCTGCAGGACCGGCCGCTGGCGGAGAAGACGATTGCCTTCGGCGAAGTCGGCCTGTCCGGCGAGATCCGCCCGGTGCCGAACGGCGAGGACCGCCTGCGCGAAGCGGCCACCCACGGCTTCAAGCGCGCCATCGTGCCCAAGGCAAACGCGCCCAAGACAGGCAGCGTGAAGGGCATGGAGGTCATCGCCGTAGAGCGCCTGTCAGAAGCCATCGACGCGATCTAGCGAAACGGGTAGGTACCGACCGTTGGTCGGTACGCGCTTACCGGGTATGCCCGAACACCAGTTCGATCACGAACTGGCTGCCGAAGAACGCCAGCAGCAGCAGCGCCATCGCGGTCAGCGTCCAGTGCACCGCCTTGGCGCCGCGCCAGCCGTAGCGGCGGCGGCCGATCAGCAACGTGCCGAACACGATCCACGACAGCACGCTCAGCACGGTCTTGTGCACCAGCTTCTGCGCCAGCAGGTCGTCGACGAACAGCACCCCGGTCACCAGGGTCAGCGTGAGCAGGGCAAAGCCCACCGCGATCACCCGGAACAACAGCGATTCCAGGTCCGCCAGCGGCGGCAGGGCGCGCAGCCACGGGCGGAAATCGCGGCGGCGCAGGGCGCGTTCCTGCAGCCACAGCATGATCGCCAGCAGCGCGGCCACGCTCAGGGTGGCGTAGGCCAGCAATGCCATCCAGGCGTGGGTGGCCAGCTGCCAGCCCAGCGGCCGGCTCGGTGCGTGCCCGTAGCCGTGGTAGACGCACAGCACCGCTGCGGCCATCGGGAACACCAGCACGCCCAGCGCGGCCATGCGCCCGCGCGCGGCCACCAGCGAGGTCAGCCAGGCCATGCCCAGCCCGACCAGCGACAGCGCCGCGAAGAAGTGCATGTCCGGCCCGCCGCTGGTGTGCAGGGCCACCAGCGCGTGGTAGCTGCCGTGCAGGACCATCGCCGGCACCGCCGGCCACAGCCAGGTGGGCGAGCGGTTGGCGTCATCGCGCACCACCGCGCGCACCAGCAGGGCGGTGGCAGCCAGGTACAGCAGGGTCGCGATGAGAACGATTGTCATCGTGTCAGTTTCGCATACCCCCGGGCCGTCGGGGGAGTGCGGCGGACCCGCTATACTGTGCGTCTCTTTGTCTTTCGTTCTGAACAGGTTGCCTCCATGTTCGAGTCCCTGACCCAGCGCCTCTCCGGCACCATCGAGCGGCTGCGTGGCCGCGGTCGCCTCACCGAGGAAAACATCCGCGAGGCCACCCGCGAAGTCCGCATCGCGCTGCTGGAAGCCGACGTCGCCCTGCCGGTCGTGCAGGCCCTGGTCGAGCGCATCAAGGTGCGCGCGGTCGGCCAGGAAGTGCTCAAGTCGCTGACCCCTGGCCAGGCGCTGATCAAGGTCGTGCGCGACGAGCTGACCGCCGTGATGGGCTCGGCCGCCTCCGACCTGAACCTCAATGTGCCGGCCCCGGCCATCATCCTGATGGCGGGCCTGCAGGGTGCGGGCAAGACCACCACGGTGGGCAAGCTGGCCAAGCACCTGAAGGAAAAGCGCAAGAAGAAGGTGATGGTGGTGTCGGCCGACGTCTACCGTCCGGCCGCGATCGAGCAGCTGAAGACCCTGGCCGACCAGGTGGGCGTGCTGTTCTTCCCGTCCAGCGCCGACCAGAAGCCCGAAGCCATCGTGCGCGCGGCCATCGATGATGCGCGCAAGTCGTTCGTGGACGTGCTGCTGGTCGATACCGCCGGCCGCCTGGCCATCGACGAAGCGATGATGGCCGAGATCAAGGCCCTGCACGCGGCGGTGAACCCGGCTGAAACCCTGTTCGTGGTCGATGCCATGACCGGCCAGGACGCGGCCAACACCGCCAAGGCCTTCGGCGAAGCGCTGCCGCTGACCGGCGTGGTGCTGACCAAGACCGACGGTGACGCCCGTGGCGGTGCCGCGCTGAGCGTGCGCTACATCACCGGCAAGCCGATCAAGTTCGTTGGTGTCAGCGAAAAGCCGGACGGCCTGGACGTGTTCCACCCGGACCGTATCGCCAGCCGCATCCTGGACATGGGCGACGTGCTGTCGCTGGTGGAGCAGGTCGAGCAGCAGGTCGACAAGGACAAGGCGCAGAAGCTGGCCGAAAAGGTCGCCAAGGGCAAGAAGTTCGACCTGAACGACATGCGCGACCAGCTGGAGCAGATGCAGAACATGGGCGGCATCGGCGGCCTGATGGACAAGCTGCCGGGCCTGGGCCAGATCCCCGAGCACCTCAAGCAGCAGGTCAGCCAGGGCAAGGAAGTGCCGCGCATGATCGCCATCATCAATTCGATGACCAAGAAGGAGCGCCGCAACCCGGGCCTGCTCAACGGCTCGCGCCGTGCCCGCATCGCGCGCGGTTCCGGCCTGACCCCGGCCGACGTCAACAAGCTGATGAAGCAGTATCAGCAGATGGAAAAGATGATGAGCAAGATGGCCGGCGGCGGCATGAAGGGCATGATGCGCAGCATGAAGGGCATGATGGGTGCCATGGGCGGCCGCGGCGGCCTCCCGTTCCGCTGAGCCCGAGCCATGCGGCGATAATGCGTACGGACACGCCATGCGTGTCCACGGGACACCCGGCGTAGACTGTAAAGGTCGACCCCCAAGGTGCGCCCCGCATGACCGACCCGCGAATCCTCGAACGCGCCGACAACTTCTGTCGGCGTTTTTCATTGCAGTCCCCGATCCTGCTCGCCCCCATGGCCGGCGCATGCCCGGTAACCCTGTCGGCGGCACTTGCCAACGCAGGCAGCATGGGCGCCATGGGCGCGGTCCTCTCGCAGGCGCAGGACATCGTGGCGTGGATGGACGCCTTCCGCGCCCAGTCCACCGGCCCGGCGCAGGTCAACGTGTGGATACCTGATCCTGCCCCCGAGCGCGACGCCAGCGCAGAAACCGCCACCCGCACGTTCCTCGCGCAATGGGGCCCGGAAGTGCCGGCAGAAGCCGCCGACGCCGGCCCCGCCGATTTCGATGCGCAGTTCGACGCACTGATCGCGGCGAAACCTGCAGTCGCCTCCACCATCATGGGCGTCTTCAGCGCCGCCCAGGTGCAGCGCCTGAAAGACGCCGGCATCGCCTGGTTCGCGTGCGCCACCACCTTGGCCGAAGCGCTGGCCGCCGAAGCAGCCGGTGCCGATGCGGTAGTGGCGCAGGGCTTCGAGGCCGGTGGGCATCGCGGTGCGTTCGACCCGGCGGCCGCCGAGCGCCAGCTGGTCGGGCTGTTCGCGTTGGTGCCGCGCTTGGCCGACCGCCTGCAGGTGCCGGTGATCGCCGCAGGCGGCATCGCCGACGGGCGCGGCATCGCCGCCGCGCTGATGCTGGGTGCCAGCGCGGTGCAGATCGGTACCGCGTTCCTGCGCACGCCCGAATGCGCGATCGACCCGGCCTGGTCGCAGGCGCTGGCCGCCGCCGAACCGGAAGACACCTGGCCGACCCGCGCCTTCAGCGGCCGGCTTGGCCGTGGCTTGGCGACACCTTATGTGCGGGCGGCCGCTGACCCAGCCGCGCCACCGCCGCGCCCGTACCCGGTGCAGCGCGGCCTGACCGCGCCGATGCGTGCCCAGGCCAACCGCGAACACCGCATCGACGCAATGCAGGCGTGGGCCGGGCAATCGGCCTGGATGGCGCCCGACAAGCCGGCGGCCGAAGTGCTGCAGGCGCTGTGGGCCGACGCACGCGGATTGCTGGGATGAGCGTGTACTGCAACGGCCACCGTGCCAGCGCCGACGAACTGGCCGGCGCGCTGGTCAACTACGGTCACTTCACCTCGCTGCAGGTGCGCGGCGGTGCGGTGCAGGGGCTGGACCTGCACCTGCGGCGCTTGCGCCAGGGTACCGACGAACTGTTTGGCAGCACGCTGGACGGCACCCAGGTGCAGGCCTGGATGCAGGCGGCGCTGCAGGCTGAAGGTGTGGCCGACGCCTCGCTGCGGGTAACGGTGTTTTCCCGCGCGTTCGATTTCCGCCAGCCGCTGCAGCCGGTACCGGTGGATGTGCTGGTCGCGGTGGCGCCACCGGCATCGGCACCTTCATCACCGCGACGCGTGTGCAGCGTGCACTACCAGCGCGAGCTGCCGCACCTGAAACATGTAGGCACCTTCGCGCTGTTCCAGCACCGCCGCCAGGCGCTGCAGGCTGGTTTCGACGATGCGCTGTTCGTGGATGCGCACGGGCTGGTCAGCGAAGGCACCACCTGGAACGTGGCCTTCGCGCGCAACGGCGAGGTGGTCTGGCCGCAGGCATCGGCACTGCGCGGCACCCATGAGCGCCTGCTGCAGGCGGGGTGGGGTGGGGCGCCGACACTTGAGGCGGTGAGCCTGGAGCAGCTGGGCGGGTTTGATGCGGCGATAGGCCTCAACGCCACCGGCGTCTGGCCGATCGCGGGCATTGATGGGTACCGGTTTGCCGAGTCGGAGGCGCTGGCGAGGCGCACAGGCGAAATCCTTGCTGCCCAAGCGTGGACGGCCCTGTAGAGACACGCCATGCGTGTCCCGCACGATCTCGAACGAGGCAGGTTTCCGTGGGACACGCATGGCGTGTCGCTACGCGGGGTCCCATTCAGGTTCGCGGCCCCCGCTGGGCTTGGAATGCCCCGGACCGGCCGCTATAATCGCCGGCTTACCGCGCCATCCTGGCGACTGGGCAATAGAGGAAGCAACACCATGGTCAAGATCCGACTGACCCGCGGCGGCGCCAAGAAGCGTCCGTTCTACCACATCATCGTGACCGACTCGCGCAGCGCGCGTGACGGCCGCAACATCGAGCGCGTGGGTTACTACAACCCGGTTGCCCAGGGCGCCGAAGCCCGCATCGTGCTGGATATCCCGAAGGTCGACGCATGGGTTGCCAACGGCGCCCAGCTGACCGACAAGGTTCGCAACCTGTACAAGGAAGCGACCAAGGCCCAGGCCGCTGCGGCCTGATCCTGAAGGGCCGCGCCTGGCGCGGCCCGTCGGCATATACAGATGAAAGATACTGAGCGCCGCATCCTGCTGGGCAGGATTGTCGGCGCTTTTGGTGTGCGAGGCGAGATAAAGCTCGAGTCCTGGAC
>NZ_JASCOP010000288.1:0-280 GCF_029959395.1 Stenotrophomonas sp. PS02300 | reverse complement strand
CGCGAGGCTGTTGCAATGGATTGGAGTCGGGCATGGGGTTCTCCGTAAGCTGATCCATTATCGCCTGCGGGCGCGGGGGGGGCCCCCGCGGGGGGCGGCCCCCCCCCCCCCCGGGGCGCGGGGGCAGCCCCGGGCGCGCCCCCCCCCCGGGGGGGCCCCTACCGCGCACCTCGGGTGGCACGTCCATTCCGACGGTACGCGCACGCCGGCGGTACGTGCACGCGGACGGTATGTGCGCGCCGGTGGTAGGTACCGACCGTTGGGCGGTACGCCCTACGCG
>NZ_JASCOP010000287.1:0-280 GCF_029959395.1 Stenotrophomonas sp. PS02300 | reverse complement strand
CACCAGGCCCAGCAGGGTGAACGGCGCCACCGAGACGCGCTCGATGCCCGGCGGGTGGGCCAGTTCGGCGAAGGTGGCCACGGCAACGGCCAGCACGCAGATGGCGGCCACCTTGGGCGCGATGGCAGGCACGATGGAGCCGCGCAGGATGTACAGCAGCTGCCAGCCGGGGGGGCGGGGACGAATGATCATGGGGCGGTCATTCTACGCCCTCAGGTGCGGCAACCCGGCAGGTGCGACGGGGTGTGGCAGTCAGATGATCCCGCCGCCAATGGACAGG
>NZ_JASCOP010000286.1:0-285 GCF_029959395.1 Stenotrophomonas sp. PS02300 | reverse complement strand
GGTTTGCGGGGGACGCCGTGAATCCATCCCTGGAGGCTTGGTCGCGGCATCCATGCCGCTCACACCCCCGCAAACCCGCCCCGCCCCGCCTTTGACAGTGTGTCGTTGCCATGGGAGAGCAAAAGCATGGCCGGAGCAAGCATTCGGATTGCTCTGTGTTTCGGCTTTTTTCGTGGCAACCGACAGATTCAGGAGGGTCGGCCGGGGCGGGTTTGCGGGACCGTAGAAAACATGGATGTTTTCTACGAGCCCCCAAGGACGGGTTCACGGCGTGTCCCGCAAACC
>NZ_JASCOP010000285.1:0-285 GCF_029959395.1 Stenotrophomonas sp. PS02300 | reverse complement strand
GGGGGGCGCCGTTAATACGTCCGTGTAGGCTCTTGCGAAACATCCATGTTTCGCAAAGCCCCCGCAAACCCACCCCCGCCGACCCTCTGACGGTTGGTTGGTGCGCACAGGCGATCAAAAGCAGCCACGCAGGGCGTGGCTCTACGACAACGCGCGATGCGCGCCTGCACGGTGCCGTTCCGCTTTTGCTTGAACAACCGACCCACTGTCGGGGGCAGGCGGGGGTGGGTTTGCGGGACCGTAGAGCGCCATGGATGGCGCGAACGAGCTTACATGGATGTACTT
>NZ_JASCOP010000284.1:0-294 GCF_029959395.1 Stenotrophomonas sp. PS02300 | reverse complement strand
GATCGGGGGTTCATGCGTGGGTTTTCGACATCGCGGGGCCGCGCAGCGGCTCAGTGCGTAGCCATTTCTCACCGAATCCCGGCACAGGGCCGAGCGCAGCCCTGCGGGGTCGTGGCCGCATCGGATCGGACTCTGGCTTGGCTGCCGGCTGTGTGGCCGGCACCTCATCACGCGGCCGGCGGCGGCGCGCGCGCTGCGGGCCGGTAGTGCGCTTGCTCCAGCGCGCCGTGCTTCTCGAAGTGGGCGAGGATGGCGCGGATGGCGGTGGGTTCCTCGATGCTGGCGACGATCCGT
>NZ_JASCOP010000283.1:0-304 GCF_029959395.1 Stenotrophomonas sp. PS02300 | reverse complement strand
GAATAAATAAAATTGTTTGTGTTTGTTACCTCTGGGCCCCGATTGCTCGAATGCCCAAAGAAAAAGTTGCAAAGATATGAAAACTCCACAGTGTGTTGTATTGAAACGGTTTTAATTGTCCTATAACAAAAGCACAGAAATCTCTCACCGTTTGGAATAGCAAGAAAGAAACTTACAAGCCTAGCAAGACCGCGCACTTAAGCGCAGGCCCGGCTGGACTCTCCATCTCTTGTCTTCTTGCCCAGTAAAAGCTCTCATGCTCTTGCCAAAACAAAAAAAAAATCCATTTTCAAAATTATTAAAT
>NZ_JASCOP010000282.1:0-309 GCF_029959395.1 Stenotrophomonas sp. PS02300 | reverse complement strand
GGGGTACGGGGGGCGCCGTGAACCCTTCCATGGGGGCTCTTACCAAACATCCATGTTTGGTAAAGCCCCCGTACCCCCGTACCCGCCGACCCTCCGACGAAGTGTCGGTGGCCATGGGAAATGCACAAGCGACAGCAACGACAACAGCAAACTCGTTCTCGTTCGTTCGCAACGTGCCGTTGCTTTTCCCTTGGCCACCGGCCGACTGTCAGAGGGTCGGCGGGGGTGGGGGTACGGGGGCTTTGCGAAACATGGATGTTTCGCAAGAGCCTCCAGGGATGGATTCACGGCGCCCCCCGTACCCCCACC
>NZ_JASCOP010000281.1:0-318 GCF_029959395.1 Stenotrophomonas sp. PS02300 | reverse complement strand
GGGCAGCCCCTTACGGGACACGCCGTAAACCCATCCTTGGGGGCTTGGCAAAAACATCCATGTTTTTGACAGTCCCTACAGGGGCTGCCCGCCGGCCTCCCTCGACAGATGGCGTGTGCGGCTGGAAAAGGCAGCCACGCAGGGCGTGGCTCTACGCAGCACCGCATGGAAATGATCGAAACTGCGTTTGATCTTCCATGGCCCCCGACCGTATCCGGGAGGGCCGGCGGGGGCGGGGGTACGGGGGCTTTACGAAACATGGATGTTTCGTAAGAGCCTACACGGATGTATTCACGGCGCCCCCCGTACCCCCGCACC
>NZ_JASCOP010000280.1:0-321 GCF_029959395.1 Stenotrophomonas sp. PS02300 | reverse complement strand
GTTCCGAACCGGGGCGCTTCATGCCGAGGATTCCCCCCCATGAGCCACGACACCACGAACCGCCCCCGCATGGCCGCGACCTATGCCCCTGACACGGTACGCGCCCGACGCTGGCATGGCGATGGCGACGTGCGCGGCTACCGCCCGCCTCGCGGCTGGACAGCTCGCGCCGACCTGACCGACCTGCACCCCATCACGGGCCGCGCCTTGCCGCGTGCCGTGTGGTGGATTATCGAAACCAAAGAATAGGGAGCAGCCCCGCGCCCAAGTCGTTCCGTCTTGGGCGCGGGGAATGCCAAAAATCCGGGCGCGGCGATGGCC
>NZ_JASCOP010000279.1:0-329 GCF_029959395.1 Stenotrophomonas sp. PS02300 | reverse complement strand
GCCTTGGCTCAGCGGTTCCCTGGCTTGACGGGACGGTGCGGGTTTGCGGGGGGCGCCGTGAACCCATCCATGGGGGCTTGGTCGCCGCATCCATGCGGCTCACACCCCCGCAAACCCGCCCCGACCCGCCTTCGACAGTTGGCCGGTGGCCAGGGGCAGGCAACAGCCAATCCCACGGCAGCGTCGATAGCGTCATCGTCCAGAGATACGGCATTTGATCTTCCATGGCCACCAGAACACCGTCGAGGGTCGGCGGGGGCGGGTTTGCGGGACTGTCAAAAACATGGATGTTTTTGCCAAGCCCCCATGGATGGGTTTACGGCGTGTCC
>NZ_JASCOP010000027.1:0-39442 GCF_029959395.1 Stenotrophomonas sp. PS02300 | reverse complement strand
GGTCGGTACCTACCGGCAACGCTCGTGGTAGGTGCCGACCGTTGGTCGGCACGCTTCAGACGGCAAGCAACTCGCCGGCGCCGCCATCCAGCAGGCCCTGGGCCACCGCTTTCCCGAGCGCATCCGGGTCATTGCCCGGGCCGCGCGCTTCGGCGCGGATCAGGCGGCCGTCGGCCACGCCGCCGACCAGGCCCTGCAGGAACAGGTTGTCCCCTTCCCACTGCGCGTAGCCGGCCACCGGCACGTGGCAGCTGCCGTGCAGCGCGCGGTTCATGGCGCGCTCGGCTTCCACGCAGGCGCGCGTGCGGGCATCGTCGAGCGGGGCGAACAACGCCATCACCCGCGCATCGTCGCCGTTGCATTCCACCGTGACCGCGCCCTGCGCCGGCGCCGGCAACCAGTCCGGCGCCCCCAGCCGCGCGACAATGCGGCCGCCCAGCCCCAGCCGTTCCAGGCCGGCCACGGCCAGCACGATGGCGTCGTAGCCGCCGTTGTCGAGCTTGGCCAGCCGCGTGTTGACGTTGCCGCGCAGGTCCAGCAGTTCCAGGTCCGGGCGCAGCGCGCGCAGCTGGGCCTGGCGGCGCAGCGAGGAGGTGCCCACGCGCGCGCCGATCGGCAGCGCGTCGACCGAGGCGTACAGGTTGGAAATGAACCCGTCGGCCGGGTCGTGCCGGGTCAGCATCGCCGGCAGCGCGAACGGCGCGTCCAGCTCCATCGGTACGTCCTTGAGCGAGTGCACCGCGCAGTCCGCATCGCCGCGCAGCATGGCCAGCTCCAGTTCCTTGAGGAACAGGCCCTTGCCGCCGATCGCGGCGAGCGAGCGGTCCAGCACCTCGTCGCCGCGGGTGCTCATCGGCACCAGCACCACGTCCAGCCCGGGGTGGGCCAGGCGCAGACGGTCGGCAACGTGTTCGCTCTGCCACAGGGCAAGCGGGCTCTTTCGGGTGGCGATGCGCAGGGTGGTCATGGCCCCCATTATCGCCGCCGGAAGGCGTATCGACCAACGGTCGATACCTGCCGCGGTGTCTCGCCCGTTCGCCGGTACATTGCCAACCGGTAGGTCACGACCGTTGGTCGTGACTGCATCACAGATGTTTCAGATCCTGTTTAAGACTCGCCACGCAGCGCCGGCTGACCTCCAGGGGGGCCTTGCCATGGCGCAGCACGGCCTGGACCTGGCCTGCGCCATTTCGTCGCAGCTCCACCAGTTCGTGGCGGGCCACCAGGCAGTTGCGGTGGATGCGCACGAAACGGCTGGCGAATTCCTCTTCCAGCGACTTCAGCGATTCTTCGATGAGGTCCTCGCCACGTGCGTGGTGCACCACCACGTACTTCTCCTCGGCCTGCAGGTAGTGGATGTCGTCGATCGGGATCAGCCGCAGGCTGCCGCGCAAGCGCGCGCACAACAGCGTGCGTGCCTGCTGGCTGGGCACGCTGGGCTGCCCGTTGCGGCCGGCCAGGAAGGTCCGCGCGCGTTCCAGCGCGGCGACCAGCCGTTCGCTGCGCACCGGCTTCATCAGGTAATCGATCGCCGCCGCCTCGAACGCCGACAGCGCGTGCGCGTCGTAGGCCGTGCAGAACACCACCGCCGGGCGCGGGTCGAACGTGGCCAGGTGGCGCGCGGCCTCCAGGCCATCCAGCCCGGGCATGGCGATATCCAAGAGCACCAGGTCCGGCTGCAGCTCGGCGCAGGCATGCAGCGCCTGCTCGCCATTCTCTGCTTCGGCCACCACCTCGACCCCCGGCTGTTCGGCCAGCAGGCTGCGCAGGCGCTCGCGGGCGAGCGGCTCGTCGTCGGCGATGACAACTCTCAAGCAGGCTTCCTCACTGAACAGGCACGAAGATGTCGCAGGCATAGTAGCCGTCGTTCCATGCTCCCGTCATCCGTGCCCCCGGGCCGAACCGCCAGGCCAGGCGGTGCGCGATGTTGCGCTGCGCATGCCCGGCGCCCTGCATCAGCGGCAGCGCACGCGCGTCCGGATCGGGCGCGGGGTTCTGGATGCGGATGTGCAGTTGCGCGCCTTCGCGGGTCAACGCAATGACGATGGTGCCGCCGCCCGGCAGTCGGGAGATGCCATGCAGCACCGCGTTTTCCACCAACGGCTGCAGCACCAGGCGGGGCATCGGCAGGGTCCATGGCAGGCCGTCTTCGCGTTGCCATTCCACCTGCAGGCGTTCGCCCAGCCGCAGCGATTCGATCGACAGGTAGGCTTCGGCCAGTTCGCACTCGGCCTGCAGGGTGGAGTCACCCTCGCCCGCGCCCAGCGCGGCACGGAACAGGTCGGACAGGTCCAGCACCGCGCGCTCGGCCACTTCCGGATCGCGCCGCACCAGGCTGGCGATGAGGTTCATGCTGTTGAACAGGAAATGCGGGCGGATCCGCGCCTGCAGCGCATCGGCCTGCGCGCGCGCGTTGGCCACGGTCTGCGCGCTCCAGCGGTCGCTCACGTAGAAGTAGCGCAGGGCCAGCGCCACGATCAGCGCGGTGACCGTGGCGCAGCCCAGGGTGAACCGCCAGAAGCCGACATCCCCGGCGAAACCCCGCGCATCCAGCACCGCATACAGCGCGTGCACGATGCCGGTGCAGGCTGCAGCGATCAGGGCGGCCATGGCCACTGCCACCGCCGAACCCAACGCTTCCGGGAGGCGCGACAGGGTCGCCCGCGCCGCGCACAGGCTCACCGTGACCGCCAACGCCAGCCACAACGCCAGGCCGCTGGCCGACAGGAAATCCGGAACGCTCCATTGCCGGCTGCCATCCGGCGCCAGCGCCACCACCACCACCACCAGCTCTGCCAGGCCAAGCATCGCGCCCAGCCGCGGCAGGCGGCACAGCTCGGGCAACCACAGCTGCTGGCGCGGGTCGTTCATGGCTCAGGCCGTGGCGAAGCGCGCGTCCAGCCAGTCACCCAGCGCCTGCAGCTCTTCGGCGCAGACCTGGTGGGCCATGGAATAGGAATGCCACTCCAGCGGGAAACCGGCTGCCGTGAGCCGCTGGGCGGTGTCGGCAGCGATCACCTGCGGGATCACCGGATCCTGCGCGCCGTGGGCCATGAACACCGGCGGGCGGGCGCCGTTCGGAATGGCGGCGTTGATGGCGGCTTCCGGATCCGGCAGGTAGGTGGAAAGCGCGATCAGACCGGCGACGGCACGGGTCGAGCGCAATGCAGCGCTGAGGATGATCGCCCCGCCCTGCGAGAAACCCGCGAGCAGGATGCGCTCGACCGGAATGCCGCGCGCGACCTCCGCATCGATCAGGGCATCCAGCGCCTGTACCGAGGCATCCACACCGGAAGCATCGGCGCGCGAACGGAAGTCCATGCTGACGATGTCATACCAGGCGCGCATGGGCACGCCGTTGTTGATGGTGATCGGCTGCACCGGGGCGTGCGGAAACACGAAGCGGATCGCCGGCCAGTGCGGACGCAGCAGCTCAGGCACGATCGGGGCGAAATCGTGGCCATCGGCGCCCAGGCCATGCAGCCAGAGCACGGCCCATTGCGGGTTGGCGGCGGTTTCGTTGACTACGGTTTCCAGCGTGCGCGACATCTGATGGCTCCAGTACGTTCTGGAACCATTATGGGGGCAGATGGAGTGCCGGTCAGTGGCCGGCGCGCTGGGCGGCGGCGCGGCGCAGTTCGGCGGCGCGCTGCAGGATGGTGGGCGGGGTGGTTTCTTCGGGGATTTCCATCAGGCGCAGGCGATGAAGCAGGTCACCGGCACGGCGCCCCGAGGTCAACGCGACCACCGGAATGGCCAGCACCATGCCCACCACCACCGGTGCCATCCAGGCCGCCAGCGCCGGCGATACCGCATAGGCCAGCACGCCCATGAACAACCCGAACACGCTGAGGCCACCGTAGCCCTTGATCAGTGCCGGCCAGGAAATGCCGCCGTCGTCGCGCTGCTGGGCATCCCAGCCCGAATCCTTGCCGGCCAGCACTTCGGCCACGCCGCGCGACTGCACGTACATCACCACCGGTGCCATCAGGGCCGCCAGCACGGTTTCCAGCAGCATCGACACGAACGCGCGGATGCCACCGCCGCAGCCGCGTCGCTCGGCAGGATCAATCAACATCGCGATGTAGCCCAGCACCTTGGGCAGCAGCAGCACCGCCATGGTGATGGCGAACATGCGGATCACCTGGGTCTCATCCTGCTGGCGCCAGTACAGGCCCGGCGACATGTGCAGCACTTCGCTGAAATCGATGCCGCCCTGGAACAGCGGGATGGCGATGCCGATCAGCATCAGCATCGCCCACATCGGCGCGGTGAAGTAATGGCCGATGCCGATCATCATGTGCATGCGGCTGACCCAGTGCAGGCCACGCGAACCCACCACCTTCGCGTGCTGCAGGTTGCCCTGGCACCAGCGGCGGTCGCGCACCAGCATGTCGGTCAGGGTCGGCGGACCTTCTTCATAGCTGCCCTTGAGGTAGGGCACCATGTGGGTGGCCCAGCCACCGCGACGCATCAGCGCCGCTTCGACGAAATCGTGGCTCAGCACGTGGCCACCAAACGGCTGCCGGCCCGGCAACGGCGGCAGGCCGGCATTCTCGGCGAAGGCTTCGGTGCGGATCACCGCATTGTGGCCCCAGTAATTGCTTTCCGCGCCGTGCCACCACGCCACGCCGCGCCCGATCACCGGGCCGTACACGCGCCCGCCAAACTGCTGCATGCGCGCGAACAGGGTGCGCCCACCGATCACCGCCGGCAGGGTCTGGATCAGGCCCACGTCCGGGTTGTGTTCCATGCCGGCCACCAGGCGCACGATGGTGTCGCCGGTCATCAGGCTGTCGGCGTCCAGGATCAGCATCTGCGGGTAACCGCCGCCAAAGCGGCGCACCCAGTCGGCGATGTTGCCGGCCTTGCGCCCGCTGTTGTCGCCACGGCGCCGGTAGAACAGCCGCTCATGCCCGCCCACCGCATCGCACAGCTCGGCGAACGCCTGTTCCTCGGCTGCGCCGATGTCTTCGCGCCGGGTGTCGCTGAGCACGAAGAAATCGAACTGCTCCAGTTGTCCGGTACTGGCCACCGACTCATAGATGGCCTGCAGGCCGGCCAGCAGGCGGCGCGGGTCTTCGTTGTAGGTGGGCATCAGCAGCGCGGTGCGGGTATGCACCTGCGGCAGCGGTTGGTCCGGGTCGATGCCCAGCTTGTAGCCGCGGTCGAACACGGCGGTCAGGAACCCGGACAGGGCACCGGCGAAGGACAGCGCGATCCACGCAAACAGCGCCACGAACAGCACCAGCAGGCAGCCTTCCAGCACGGTGATGCCGTTGGTGGCCAACACCTTCCACATCATGTGGGTGGCCGCCACGGTCATGGCCGCGGTGCCGCCGAAGATATAGAAGCGGCGCAGCGCGATCATGCGCGGCGCGGTGCGCTGGCGCGGGGTGAGCAGGCGGCCCTCGGTGAAGGTCTGTTCGGGCATGCCCATCGGCGTTTCAACGGGCAGCACCGGGCGGCCGGCGTCGATCACGGCGTTGACGGTCTGCACACTCATGCGTGGCTACCCTGCGTGCGCTTCCATCCAGTGCTGCTGTGTCCTGCAGCGGCGTGGCCGTGGCCGGCGCCCTGCTGATGTCTGTGACTACCGGAACCCACGAACTCTCCAACGGCACTGAGGCGAAAAATGCGGCTCAGCATAGGGGGCCAAATGTAAGCCGGGCGCGAAGGGGCTTTCGGGGCATTCCCCCCCATTCAGCAAAGTCGGGCCGTCCCTGGGACGGGCAGATTGCGACAAATGGCCGCAGGCCTTGTGCCGTAAGGGTTTCCCTATTCAGGATGTAGGCAAACCCCCTACGCAGAGGCCGTCGGGACCTGCCCCGCAGCCGGACGCCGGACAGACGTGCCCGGCCCGGAACTGCGCAGGGCAATCACGCTCAAGGCGGATGACAGAGGCCGCGACGCGCCGGATCACGCCGGGGCGCCCGGCGGCGGCGGGCGGGTACGCCGATGCGACTCAGGCCGGCGTGGCTTCCACGGCGACATCGCTCTCCAGCGGCAGGCGCGCCAGCGCACGCGAACCGACGTGGGAAAACTGCAGCTGTGCCAGCAGATGCTGCGCCTGGGTGGCAACCGGGCACGGCAGGATGCGCGGGCCGGCTTCAGGACGCTCAGGGGACATCACAACACTCGACATGGTCTGACTCTCGATCCATTCCAATACACCGCGCGGCTCCCATGCCGCGAGGAATGCGAACCCTATATGAAATTGTGGACGAATGTGTGACGTCGCCCACGCAGGGGTGCACAAGCACGTTCTTGCGTCAGAAAACTGGCGTCACTCGATAGTCAGCGACTATCATGTAACCGTTTTCAACATTACAAAGTGGATATGGATTCCAACATCGCGTCATCCTTCAGCCCCAAGTGGCAGTTCCGTTTTGACTTCTTCAACGCCCACGGCGCGCCGAACTCGCCCGCCTTCAAGGCCGCCTACAAGGCGCTGCCGTTCGGGCAGAAGATCAAGGTCAACTTCAACTTCTTTGCCCTCTTCTTCGGCTGCATCTACCTCTTCATCCTGGGCATGTGGCGCAAGGCCCTGACCATCCTGGGCCTGACCCTGGTGCTCGGCGTGGTGCTGGCGTTCCTGCCCGACCCGATCGGCCGTGGCATCGCCATTGCGTGGTCGCTGTTCATCGCGCTCACAACCAACTACAACTACTACCTGGAAAAGGTGAAGGGCGACACCAGCTGGAACCCCTTCAAGGGCATGCGCTGGTAAAGACCCCAGCTCGGATCAGCTGAAAAGCCCGGTCGATTGACCGGGCTTTTTTTTGCTCAGAAGGTTTCCCATTCGGTCTCGACGGCTGCCGCCGCTGCACGCACCGGGGCCCGTTTCGGGCCGACGGCCTTGCGCGGTGCCGCAGGCGCTACGGCCGGCGCAGCAGCGCCCGTACGGAAGATCGCCACCGCCGTGCCCAGGTGCTGGGCCTGCTCTTCCATCGCCCTCGCCGCTGCGGTGGCTTCTTCCACCAGCGCCGCATTCTGCTGGGTGGTTTCATCCATCTGGGTGATGGTCTGGTTGACCTGTTCGATGCCGGCGGACTGTTCCTTCGAGGCGGCGGAAATCTCGGCCATGATGTCGTTGACCCGGCGCACGCCGGTAACGATCTCTTCCATGGTGCGCCCGGCGGTCTGCACCAGCGCCGAGCCTTCGGCGACCTGCTCCACCGAATCGTCGATCAACTGCTTGATCTCCTTGGCCGCACCGGCCGAGCGCTGCGCCAACGCGCGCACTTCCGAAGCCACCACCGCAAAGCCGCGGCCCTGCTCACCGGCGCGTGCCGCTTCCACCGCGGCATTGAGCGCCAGGATGTTGGTCTGGAAGGCGATGCCATCAATGACCGAGATGATCTCGGCGATGCGCTTGGACGCGGCTTCGATCCCGGCCATGGTGGTCACCACCTGGCCCACCACCTGCCCGCCCTGTTCGGCCACGGTGGCAGCACCGGCCGCCAACTGGTTGGCCTGCACGGCATGGTCGGCGTTCTGGCGCACGGTGGAGGTCAGTTCCTCCATCGAAGCGGCGGTTTCCTCCAGGCTCGCGGCCTGCTGTTCGGTACGGCGCGACAGATCGCTGTTGCCCGACGCGATTTCGCCCGCCGCCAGGTTGATGCTGTCGGTCGCCTGCTGGATACGGCCGACGATGTCGGTCAGCTGGGTCACGGTGGTATCGGCATCGTCGCGCATCTGCGCGAACACGCCATGGAACTGGCCGTGCATGCGGGCGGTGAGGTCGCCGGCGGCGATCGCGCGCAGCAGCGCGGAGATCTGCTGCAGGTTGTCGTCGCTCACCTGCATCATGGTGTTGAGGTTTTCGACCATGGCGCGGAAGTCGTGGTCGAAGCGCACGCCGTCGCCGCGCTGGCTGAAATCGCCGCGCGCGGCGGCACCGGCCAAATCACGGATCTGGGTATTGATCGCGCGCAGGTTGGCCTTGGTGGTGTCCATCGCATCGGTGAACACGGCCTGGTCACCGGGCAGGCGGTCCATGTCCTGCGACAGGTCGCCCACGGCATAGCGCTGCATCACGTCGACAAGGCGACGGGTGACGGCAATGTTCGCCCCTACCAGCTGGTTGGTGTCTTCCACCATGCGCCCGTACTCGCCCGGGAAGGCCTGCGCATCCATCCGGTAGCCGAGTTCGCCTGCTTCATGGCGCTGCGCCATCTCGCCCTGCGCGGCCATCACCGCGCGCAGCTGGCCGCGCATGCGCTGCATGGACTCCAGCAGGCGCCCGACTTCGTCGTCGCGCGGCGGCGGCAGCGGGGTGTCCAGGCGGCCTTCGGCCACGTCCGCTGACAACCGCACGGCATCAGCAAGCGGGCGGATCGCCTGGCGGCGCAGCAGCACGTAGACACTGCCGCTGAGCACCAGCGCCGCGCCCAGGCCAACGCCGAGGATGATCCACAGCAGCGAGCGCGCCTGTTCGGTGATCAGCGCATACGGCACGATCACGCCCAGCGCGAACCGCTCTTCGCTGCCGCCGATGCGCAGCGGCACATACGCCTTCACGTTGCCTGCCGCATCCGGGGTGAAGGCCTCGAAACGCTGGTCACGAGCCACGGCTGCAAGGACCTGCGCAGTGACGGCATCGTCGCGGCGCTGGCCGATCTGCTTGGCATCCTGCGCGGCCAGCACGATGCCGCCGGGCGAAATCAGTTCGACGTGGCCCTGCTCCATCGGGCGCAACGCCGCCAGACGCTCCTGCAGTGCAGCCAGGCCGACGTCCACGGTCACCGCGCCCAGGAACTGGCTGTTGTCGAGCACCGGGGTCGACAGCGTGGTCATCAGCACCTGCTTGCCGCCGATCTCATAACGGTACGGCTCGCTCACGGCCTGCCGCTTGAGCTCACGCGGGCGCAGGTACCAGTCGCCATCGCCGGGGACGTCATAGCCCTTGAGTACATCCTGCACCGGCGCGCCGTCCTGCCAGGCCCAATAGCTCATGAAGCGACCGGTGGCGTCGTGGGCCTCGGCATCGACGAAGTCGGCGTCCCTGCCATCGAAGGCCTGCGGTTCCCACAGCGTGCCCATGCCCACCCATTCCGGGTGCGACTGCAGCTGCTGCTGCAGCACCTGTGCGGCGGTCGCGCGTGACAGGCCGCCGGCGCGGTGCTGCACCACCAGGCTGTCGGCCAATGCCTGGCTGGTGGAAAACGCGGCCGCCAGGTCGGCACCGACCCGGCGCGATTCGGCCTCGGCCTGGCTTTCCATGGTCCGCCGCGAGGATTCGAGCAGTGCCTGGCTGGCTTCGCGGTAACTGAGGGCGGCGGTCACGCCGAAGCAGAGCATGGCGATCAGCGCGGTACCCAGCATCAGCCGGTTGGCGATGCTGCCGGGGCGCTTGGAAGCGGACGAGCGGGACGTGGACATGGGGGTGTTCCAGGCAGGAGTACAGAACAGCGCGCGCCCGCGGGCACCGCTACTACGTCACGCAGTCCATTGCGGCCCGTCCGGCACGGTGCAACGCACATGCAGGTCGGGTCATACGCTGGTAACGGCCCTGTGCTGGAGATGTTGAGCGCTGAATCCTGACCGGGTTCAGTGAGGCGGACGGCCACCCAGCCGCTCCACCAACGTCTGGCTGGCGGCGTTGAGTCCGATCACCTCGACCTGCGCCCCATGCCCGCGCAGTTTGCGGGTGACCCTGTCCAGTGCGCCAACCGCACTCAGGTCCCAGAAGTGGGCCTGGCTGAGGTCGATCAGCACCCGCGCCGGCACCTGCTGGAAATCAAAGCTCTCGCCGAACTGCCCCGCCGAAGCGAAGAACACCTGCCCGGTGGCCGTGTAGGTGCGCACCCCGTTGGCATCGGTGTGGTCGGTGACGACCAGCAGCCGACCCACCTTGCGCGCGAAGAACAGCGCCGACAGCAGCACCCCGGTCAGAACGCCCTTGGCCAGGTCGTGGGTAGCCACGGTCACCACCACGGTGGCCACCATCACCACCGAGGAGCTCATGGGGTGCACGCGGAACTCGGCAAAGGAACGCCAGTGGAAGGTCCCGATGCTGACCATGATCATCACCGCCACCAACGCGGCCATGGGGATCTGCCGCACCCACTCGTGCCCGTACACCACCAGCAGCAACAGCAGCACGCCTGCCACCAGGCAGGACAACCGGCCACGTCCGCCGGAAGACACATTGATGACCGACTGCCCGATCATCGCGCAGCCGCCCATGCCGCCGAACAGGCCGGCGGTGATGTTGGCCAGGCCCTGGCCGGCGCATTCGCGGTTGCGCTGGCTCGGGGTGTCGGTCATGTCCTCGACGATCTGCGCGGTCATCATCGACTCCAGCAGGCCCACCACCGCGAGGGTTGCCGAGACCGGCAGCAGCAGCGCCAGCGTGTCCCACGTCATCGGCACATCCGGGAACAGGAACGTGGGCAGGCTGTCGGGCAGTGCGCCCATGTCGCCCACGGTACGCACCTCCCAGTGCAGCCCGATCGACAGCGCGGTCAGCACCACGATGGCCACCAGCGGTGACGGCACCGCACGGGTCAACCGCGGCAACAGGTAGATGATGGCCAGCCCCGCCGCACACACCGCCCACACCTGCCACGAGCGCCCGATCAACTCGGGCATCTGCGCCAGGAAAATCAGGATGGCCAGTGCGTTGACGAAGCCGGTGATCACCGAACGCGACACGAACCGCATCAGCGCGCCCAGCTTCAGTGCGCCGGCGATGATCTGCAGCACGCCGGCCAGGATCGTCGCGGCGAGCAGGTACTGCAGGCCGTGGTCCTTCACCAGGTCCACCATCACCAGCGCCATCGCGCCGGTGGCCGCCGAGATCATGCCCGGCCGGCCGCCTGCGATGGCGGTGACCACGGCGATGCAGAACGACGCATACAGGCCCACCTTGGGGTCCACGCCGGCAATGATCGAGAAGGCAATGGCTTCAGGAATGAGCGCCAAGGCGACCACAGTGCCCGAAAGCAGGTCGCCACGGATATTGCCAAGCCACTGCTGGCGCGGGGGATAGGAGACAGGCATGGGGGGCCAGGCGGCAGAACGGCGCGCAGGATACCATCGACCCTCCATCGCGCAGCAGGACCCCAACCATGTACGGTCTGATCGGAAAGATGAACATCGCTCCCGGCGAGCGCGACGCGGTCATCGCGATCCTGCTGGAGGGCACCCAGGCCATGCCGGGGTGCCGGAGCTACGTGGTGGCCAAGGATCCCGCCAATGCCGACGCAATCTGGATCACTGAAGTCTGGGACACCGCTGAACTCCACCACGCCTCGCTGGCGCTGCCGGGCGTGCAGCAGGCCATTGCCCGGGCGCGCCCGCATATCACCGGCTTCGGCGAACGCTTCGAAACCGAACCGGTGGGTGGTTACTGACGGGGGCCGAACATCGCGCCAACGCTATGCAGCAGCTCGTGCACGCTGAACGGTTTGGGCAGCAGCGACATACCCTCGCCCAGGAACTCGTTTCGCACGGCGGCACTTTCCGTATAGCCGGTGATGAACAGCACCGGCAAGGTCGGGCGCAACGCGCGCGCGGCATCGGCCAGGTCGCGACCGTTCATGCCGGGCAGGCCGACGTCGGACAACAACAGGTCCACGGCCCGCGCTGAATGCAGCTCCAGCAGCGCCTGCTGCGCGTTGGTTGCTTCCACGACCTGGTAGCCGACCTCGACCAGCATCTCGCGCACCATCATCCGCACCGAGTCGGTGTCGTCCACCAGCAGGATGCGTTCGGCATGGCCGCGCTGCACCTGCACCTGCGCCGTGGACGCTGACTCCAGCTCGACCTGTTGCTGGCCCTCGGGCAACAGCAGTTCGATCTCGGCACCTTCCCCCTGCTCACTGGCAATACGGGCGCTGCCACCGGACTGGCGCGCAAAGCCGTAGGTCATCGACAGGCCCAGACCGGTGCCTTCGCCCTGCGGCTTGGTGGTGAAGAACGGTTCGAATACCTTGTTGATCAGGTCCAGCGGAATGCCGGCGCCGTTGTCGATCACTTTGACGCTGATGTAGTTGCCCGCCGACAGCTCATGGTCGCGCTCGATCCTCGCGCGGCCCGCGCGGATGCGGATCAGGCCCTGGCCGCCCAGCGCATCGCGCGCGTTGATGACCAGGTTGAGCATGACATTCTCGAACTGGTTGGGATCGGCCATGGCCACCAGCGGCTCGGCGCCCAGCTCCAGTTCCAGTTCGATGTTCTCGCCGATCGAGCGCCGCAGCATGTCTTCCAGCGAGCGCACGCGGGCGACCACGTCGAACGTCTGCGGGTCCAGCGGCTGCTTGCGGGCAAAGGCCAGCATGCGCTGGGTCAGCGCCGCGGCGCGGTGCGCCGAGGCCGTGGCGATGTCGACGTAACGGCTGGCCTTGTCCCACTTGCCGCTGCTGGCGGCCATTTCGATCATGTCCAGCCCGGAGATGATGGTGGTCAGCAGGTTGTTGAAATCGTGCGCGATGCCGCCGGTGAGCTGGCCCAGCGAATCCATCTTCTGGGCCTGCATCAGCTCCATTTCGGTGCGCTCGCGCTCGGCGATCTGGAACGCCAGCTCGCTGTTGGCGCTTTCCAGTTCCTGGCGTTGCTCCAGTTCGCGCACGTGGCGCTCGGTGATGTCTTCGACCAGCACCAGGCCAAGGCCAGGAGCGCTGTAAGGCGTCATCCGCCATTCGGTCATGCGCCGGCTGCCCTGCACCTGCAGGGCGAAGGTGCCCTGCCAGCGCTCGCCTTCGTCCAGCGCCACCTTCAACGCACTCATCGGCCCGAACTGGTGGTCCAGCAATGCCTCGATCCGGCCCGGCCCCAGATCCTCTCCCAGCAGGCGCTTGAAGGCATCGTTGGCCTCGTGCACCTGCAGCTGTGCATCCAGCACGCTGATCGGTGCGTTGATCTGGCGGAAGATCTCGCCGAAGCGCGCTTCGGCATCGCGCAAGGCGTCTTCGGCCCGACGCGCACGCAACAGGCTGCGCAGCGTGGCCAGCAGCACGTCCGGATCCACCGGGTGCACCAGGTAGGCGTCGGCACCGGCGTTGAGGCCGGTGATGAGGTCGCCGGTGGCGATCGAGGCGGCAGAGACATGCACGACGGGCAGCAACTGCATGCGCGGGTCTTCGCGCAGCTGGCGGACGACATCGAAACCACTCATGTCGGGCAGGTTGACGTCCAGCACCAGCGCACCGAAATCCTGCTCTTTGAGCTGGACCAGGCCATCGGTGCCGGTGCCGGCTTCCTCCACGCGGAACCCGTGGTGTTCCAGCACCCGGCGTACCGAATAGCGGGTGGCCGCGTTGTCGTCGACGATCAGTATCCGGTCACGCGTCGGCATCAGCAGTCTCCGCAGCAGCCAGCTTCAGCGGCAGCCTCACATGGAACTCCGAACCAACGCCCAGTTCGCTGGTCACCCCCACCTCGCCGCCCAGCAGTTCGGCAAAGCGCTTGCACAACGACAAGCCCAGGCCGGTGCCGCGCAGCCGCTTCTGCAGCGGCGTGTCGACCTGCACGAAATCCTCGAACAGGGTGGGCAGCAGGTCCTGCGGAATGCCGATGCCGGTGTCGCGCACGCTGAAGCACACCGAATGCGCGTCCACCAGCTTGGCCGACACCACCACCTGGCCGTTGGGCGTGAACTTGAGCGCGTTGGAAATGAAGTTGCGCAGGATCTGCGCCAGCTTCTTGTCATCGGTGTAGAGCAGGGGCAACGCCGGCGGATCTTCGAACACCAGGTCGACGCGGTTCTCTTCGATGAGGGGCCGGAACATGCCGCGCAGCGCCGCGAACAGGTCCATCAGGTCGAACCAGGCCGGCGAAATGGTGATCCGGCCCGCTTCGATCTTGGCCAGGTCCAGCAGGTCGTCGACCATTTCGCGCAGCTCGGCCGCCGAGCCGCTGATGAAGCGCACCTGGCGGCGCTGCTCCTCGGTCAGCGGGCCGTCCATGCCGTCTTCCAGCAGCCGGGTCATGCTCAGGATCGAGCCCAGCGGCGTGCGGAACTCATGGCTCATGTAGGACAGGAAGCGGCTCTTGAGCTCGGAGACCTCGCGCAGCTGCTCGGCCTGCTGGTCCAGTTCGGCGTACAGGGCCAGCACGCCCTGGTTGGTTTCCTCCAGCTCCGCGCGCAGCGCATCGGCCTGCGTGCGCAGCTGGACGATTTCCTGATCGGGGGGAAGCGCGTTCAATGCAGGTCTCCGAGCCGCAGGGCGATGATGCCGGTGTCGTCGCGGCCACGATCGAAATCGCGCTGCAGCACCGCCACTATAAGCGCCGGGTGGCGATGGAACAGGCCGGGGTAGTCGCGCAGGCTCCAGCGCGCCTGCAATCCATCAGTGTGCATGAGCAGCAGCGTGCCTGCCGGCGCGTGAAAATGGAATGGTTGCGCCTTGCGGAACTGGACCCCGACGATGCCGGGGTGGGAGGCCATGCCGCGCGTCGTGGTCGCCTCATGCAGGCCCGCCGAAATGTTGCCGATGCCGGCGAACTGGACCGCGCCGCTGGCGACGTCCACGCTGGCAACCGCCGCGGCCCCGCCCCGGGTACCGGACATGCCGGCGTGCATCGCCGCGATCACGTCCGCCGGTGCAGCCGCGCCGCGCGCGGCCACGGCCGCCACGCCGGCCTGGGCGGCATCGGCCGCCGACAGCCCGTGCCCCAAGCCATCGATCAACGTCACAGCCACCGACTGGGGGTCGGCACGCAGGTGCCAGGCGTCGCCGCAGGCCACTTCATGGCGCATGGCCAATCGCAGCGCACCGTAGGGCACGTCCACGTCGCGGGCAACGCGGCTGGCGTAGATGCGCGCCGCTACCACGCAGCCCTTGTCGTCGGACCAGGCATCGAGCACGGTGGCCTGGCGCTGGATCGCGCCGAGGCCCAAGCCCTGGGTTCCACACGTGGAATAGCCATCGGGCAGCGCCTGCGCCAGCGAGAAGCCCGGCCCGGCATCGAGTGTGCACAGTTCGATGCCCTCGCCGCCGCGACCACATACCACCGAGAGGTACATGCGCCCGCCGCGACCGTGCTTGATCACATTGGTAGCCAGCTCGGTGGCGGCCAAGGCTACCCGGCCGGCATCCATTTCATCGAAGCCGATGCCATCGGCCATGGCCAGCGCTTCGCGACGCGCCTGCCCTACCTGCGAGACCTCTTCCACAACCACGACCCGGGTAACGCGGCCAGAGAAATTCAGATCCATTTGGTGATGGCAACCCGGGTGCCCTTGCCAGGCTCGCTTTCCAGTTCGAACTGGTCCACCAGCCGGCGCGAGCCGGACAGGCCCAGCCCCATGCCGCTGCCCGAGGTCCAGCCATCGGTCAGGGCCTGGGCGATGTCGGGGATGCCGGGGCCGTTGTCGGAGAACACCAGGCGCAGCCCGCGGCGCAGCCCGCTGTCCACCACCTCCCATTCCATGCTGCCACCGCCGCCATAGATCACGGCGTTGCGGGCCAGCTCGCTGGCGGCGGTGACCAGCTTGGTCTGGTCGATGAGCCGCATCTTACATGCCACGGCCGCTTGGCGGGCGGCCTGGCGGGCCAGCACCACGTCCTGCTCGACGCGGATCGGCAAGGATCCACTGACGGCCGTCATGGCGCCTCTTCGTCGGGTTGCTGCAGCAGGTCCATGCGCAGCAGGTCCATGCCACGTTCGACATTCAGCGCGGTGCGCACGCCGGTCAGGGTCAGGCCCAGCTCCACCAGCGTGATCGCCACGGCAGGCTGCATGCCCACCACCACCGTGGTGGCATCCATGATCCGGGCCAGCGAAGAGATGGTGGAAATCATGCGGCCAATGAACGAATCGACGATATCCAGCGCGGAAATGTCGATCAGTACGCCGCGTGCAGAGGTCTTCTGGATACGCTCGGTCAGGTCGTCCTGCAGGGTCAGCGCAAGCTGGTCATGCATGTCCACCTGGATGGTCACCAGCAGCAGATCGCCCATCTGCAGGATCGGGATGCGGTCCATTTCAGCGGGCTGCCTTGGTCACCGTCTGGCCGGTGCGCTTGAGTGCCAGCGCCAATGCGTCGGCCAGGTTGGCCTTGGTGACGATGCCCTGCAGGTCCAGGCCCAGGTGCACGATGGTCTGCGCGATCTGCGGCCGCACGCCACTGATGATCGCGTCGGCGCCCATCAGGCGGATGGCGGTGACGGTCTTGAGCAGGTGCTGGGCCACCAGGGTGTCCACGGTGGGCACGCCGGTGATGTCGATGATGGCGATCTCCGAACCGGTGTCGACGATCCGCTGCAGCAGCGACTCCATCACCACCTGGGTGCGCTGCGAATCGAGCGTGCCGATCATCGGCAGGGCCAGCACGCCTTCCCACAGCTTCACCACCGGGGTGGACAGTTCCAGCATTTCTTCCTGCTGGCGCTGGATCACGTCTTCGCGGGTCTTCTGGTAGACCTTGACGCTGTGCAGGCCAAGTCCGTCGATCAGCTCGGAAATCGCCCACAGCTGATCACCGACCGCCTTGGGGTCGTCAGCGAAGTTCTGCTGGACCAGCTCGAACAGCGGGCGCTTTAGCGAGAACAGGAAGCTGGCGGTTTCCGAGGAACTGAAGCCCTTGAGCACGCGGTCGCGCGACAGCTGTTCGAGGAACTGCCGCGTGTCCTGCCATTCGCTGCCGGCCACGCCGGTGCCGGTGGTGGACACCGCCGCCTGGAAAAGGCGCCAGAATTCGCGTACCTGGGCATCCAGCTCACGCGTGCTCAAACGGCCATCCTGGCCCTGGCCGGAGGCGGCCAACTGGTCGCCCCACTGCGCCACCAGGCTGTCCTGGTGGGTACGAAGAAGATCGATCGTGCGCTGCTGCAAAGCCGCCATGGGGAGATTCCTAGGTAGGAAGGTGTGAAAGCCCCGGCACGCGACGCGCCAGGGCTTGGAATTTTCCTGAGCTTAAATGAATTCAGCTACACGGACCATTACGACAACGGATGACGTGTGAAGGTCGCGTGCACAACACTGACTGATTCAGAATGGGCGGCCGAAGGCCCTCATTTTCCGCCGGTGGCGGGAGCGTTCTGCGCTTTGCGCCTGCGCATGGCGAGCAGCTGGCCGACCACCGCCGTGACCAGGATCAGGCTGTTGGTGACCACGAAGACCGTGGAGCCCAGCAGCGCGCTGTACACGATGAACAACACCGAGGCGGTGATCTGGCCGGCAAACAGCCAGGTGGAGACGCCCTCCACCGACCCGGCCTGGTGCTGCTTGTAGATCTGCCGGACCAGCGTGGCGATCAGCACGGCCGTGGCGGCCCAGCCCAGCAGGTCGGCGGGCTGCTCCATCATTCCGCCACCCCGTGGGCCGGCAGCAGCGAGGGCCCAGCGCCCATCACCTCGCGTTCCAGTGCGCGCAGGAAACCACTGAAGCCGTGCGGGGCACGGGCGGTTCGCCGCGCGCTGGTCGCTACGGCAGGGCGGGCCAGCCAGGCGATGCGGGCACCATTGCCGGCCAGGGCTTCGACAAGTGCTACATCTTCCCCCGTGCGCAGGGCCGGGAAGCCCCCTGCCTCGAGATAGGCTGCTGCGCTCATGCCGAGGTTGGCCCCATGGATGTGCCGGTGCCCATCCTGCACGATCTCCCGCTCGGAGAAGGCCTTGCGCACCCGCTCGGGGTAATCGAGCCAGTCATCCACCTCGACCACGCCACAGAAGGCATCGGCACCGCACAGGCTTTGCCGCCACAGCCAGTCCTGCGGTACGGCGGTGTCGGCGTCGGTACTGGCGATCCAGCGCGCGCCATGCGCCAACGCGTGGCTGGCCGCCGCTGCGCGCGCGGTGCCCACGCACCGGGCGTCCACGGCCACGGTGATTGCCCCATGGACGGCGCATACCGCCGCCGTCGCGTCGCTGCACGCGTCCAGCGCTACCACCACCAGCACCGGCTCGCGGCCCAGACCGGGATGCGCGGCCGCCGCGGCAATGGAGGCCAGGCAGCGACCGATGGCATGCGCTTCGTTGTGTGCCGGCACGATCACGCCGATCATCGCAGGCCTTCCCAGCGGGCAACGCTGGTCGGTTCGCGACTCCAGGCCTGCATCAGCAGGTCGGCGTCCTGGTAGCAGAAGGCCTCGTCCAGGCCACGACCGAACGCGCGGTGCACCTGCTGGGCCGAGCTCAGTGCTTCATCGAACGGATGCACCCAGTGGCACGCCAGCAGCAGGCCGTCATCAGCAAGGCTGCCCCGCAGCTTTGCCGCCATCGCCACGACATCCTGCGGTGCCAGGTAGTAACCGACCTCGCTGACCACGATCAGGTCGAAGCGCTCGTCGGGCCATTGTTCCGGATGGCGGGCCTGTTCCAGCCGCACGTTGGAAAGGTGCCGGGTCGAGGCAGCCGCGTCCTGCAGTGCGGCCTCACTGAGGTCGGTCGCCAGCAGCGCGTCGCAACGCGTTGCCAGCTCTGCGCTGAGCACACCATTGGAACATCCCAGCTCCCAGGCGCTGCGGTAGCGCGGCCGGGGCAGGCACGCCAGCGTAAGCGCGCGCTTGCGCGCCTCGTACCAGCGGCTGCGGTACTGGAAGGGGTCGGGCTGCTGGTAGATCTGATCGAAGTAGGCGCGGGTATTCATCCAATCAACACCTCAAAGGAGCGCCGGAACCGTGCGAGCACGTGTTCGGGCAGGATCGGCTCGCAGCCCAGCGCCTCCCCTTCCCCGGTCTGTGTGGCGAAGGCCGCCATGGCTTGCTGCTTGCGGGCCTGCGCGTCCGGGCACAGGGCAATGCGCTGTGCGGTTGTCCACGGGCCGGCGGACGCGTCGGCGTCCAACCAGTGCCAGGCCCAGACCGGATACTGCAGGCTCCTGGCGCCGCAGTCGGCCGCCGCCGCAAGCGCCGCGCGCCCCACCGCTTCATGGTCAGGGTGGGCGTCGTGGATCCACGGTGCCAGCACGATGTCACCTGCTGACATGCAGGTGCCGAGGCGCGCGGCCAGGTCGGCTTCGTGGCGCGCCACCGCGCCATCGGGCAGCCCCAGCGCGGTCACGTGCGTGGCGTCCATGCCCAAGGCCTGCATGGCCACTGCCAACTCGCGTCGCCGCGCGTCACGCAGGCCTGCCGGTGTCCAGCGCGGATGGTCGGGGTAGCAGGCTTCACCGTCAGTGACCGACACCACGTGCACTCCGCAACCCTGTGCTGCAGCCGCCTGCATCAGACCACCACAGCCGAGCACCTCGTCGTCGGGATGGGGGGAGACCACGATGAGCCGTCGCGCACCGAGCAGCACGGTGTCCGCTTCCACCAATGGCAATGCGTCCAACCATGCACAGCGCTCCCATGCCGACTCCAGCGTGCCCTGCCCTTCGATCCGAACCGCTACAGCGTCCACGGCTGCTCCTGGCGCTGGATGGCCCGGCCCAGTTCAGCCCAGTCGCGGTCGGCATGGCTTTGCCGGATGAACACGGTGAGATCGGCCCAGCGCCGCGCATGCTCCGGATCCAGGCACATCGGCGCCGGTCCGAGTGCACGGCCTACGGCATCCAGCACCTGCACGCAGCTGCGCTCGACCACGCTGCGCACCCGGATCACATCGGACTGATGGGGCTGCGCGGGCATCGCATCGATCCACGCGGCCAGCTCGCGCAGCAGTGCTGCCGAGGACTGCAGGGCCATGTCGACCTGGCCCAGCAGCGCTGCTGCCTGTGGGTCGCCTTCCACGCGAGGCGAGCGCTGCAGGGGTGAGGCCAGTGCCACGGCTGCGCCATACCAGCACGCCGCAATGCCTGCACCGCCATGCCAGAAACCGGGCCGGGCCAGATAGGCACCCTTGGGGCCCACGGCCTCGGCATGCACGCGGTCGAACTGCACGTTGCCGCTGGGAATGCCGCCCATACCGGTGGCATGCCAGCTCTGCGGCTGCAGCAGGATGCCGGGCGCATCGGTGCGCAGGCAGACCAGGCGCGAGCCCTCGCCACAGCGCGCGCTGACCAGCGCGACATCCACCAGCCCGGCGCCGGAGCACCAGGGTTTGGCGCCACTGACCGTGCCGGTATCTTCGTCATACCGCAACGTGGCCTGCGGGCCCTCGGCTGCCCACACCGCCGCCAGCCGGCCTTCTACCAGCGACGGAGCATGCAGGTCGGCCAGGATGGCCTGCGCGTCGTAGTGCGCCTCCATCACCTTGGCCACGCACAGGTCGCGTCCGGCAATGGCGGCCAGCGCGCGCCAACGCTCCAGCGTGTGGCCCCGGCCGGGCAGCGGCAATGAAGGTTGGCGGGCAAGCACCTCGCGCGCGGCCGCTTCAAGCGCCGGTGCGGCATGTTCGGAGATCTGGTCCATGCCCAAGGGATAACCCGCCCCCCGTGGCTGGGTGGTGAGCCCGGCGTGTGGATGCCGTGCACCCGACACGGACGCCGCGCTCACCTGCACGGCTTCAAGCTTGCCCGCTCAACCCCGCTCATCGGAGCACTGCATATGAACGCGTCATCTTCCAACCCGCTGGAAGGCAAGGACGACCAGCAGAAGGCGCACACGCCGGACAAGCTGCGCAACGACGATGCCCGGTGGAAGGACAAGGACATGCCCGAGCAGGAGCACACGGCCACCCCTGACGATTACGAACGCCCACCCAAGCCGTAGCCGCAAGCCCTGTCTCATCACGGGAACGAGGGTTGGGATATGCGAAGCTATGGGCGTTAGCACGCATCCCTTGGGGATTGAACGAATGTCGTCCTGGAACCTGAAACAAAACGCCTTGGATCTCAACAGCTGTGCCAGAGAACCGATACGTACTCCAGGAGCCATCCAACCCTACGGCCTGATCCTCGTCCTCGATCCCCGGACGCTCACCGTCAAAGAACGCGCCGTGGCACGCGCGGATCTGATCGAGACGCTGGGCGACCCGTTGGGTCAAAGCATCGATACGCTGCTCGGCGGGGCCCTGGCGAGTTGCCGCCCGGCACTGGAAGCACTCGCACCCGGCGCGACGCAGTTCCTCGGCGCGCATCCGGTTGGCGGCCATGGGGGACATCACACCGTGGCCCACCGGCTGGGCGACGATCTGATCGTGGAGCTCGAAGAGCCCGTGCCGGGCGAACCGGGTTCGCTGGAAGATCTGTACCCGGCCATCCGTGCCTTCATGGGTGTGATCGAACGCGTACCCAGCACCCGCGTACTGTGCGAGCTGGCGGCCGTGCAGATCCGCCAGCTCACAGGCTTCGACCGCACTTTGGTCTACCAGTTCGACAAAGAGTGGAATGGCGCGGTGGTGGCCGAGGACGGCAATGGCGTGCTGCCGAGCTACCTGGACCTGCGCTTCCCCGAGTCGGACATCCCCGCCCAGGCCCGTGAGCTGTACCGGCAGAACCGGGTACGGCTGATCGCCGACAGCGCCTACCAATCGGTGCCGCTGGTCCGCACGGCCGACACCGCCGCCGCGCCGCCGACCGACCTGAGCCCGGCCATGCTGCGCAGCGTCTCGCCGGTGCATCTGCAGTACATGCGCAACATGGGCACCGGCGCCTCGATGTCGGTTTCGCTGCTGCGCGAAGGCGAACTGTGGGGCCTCATTTCCTGCCACAACGAAGCGCCCAAGCGGGTGCCGTACCACGTGCGCACCGCCTGCGAGTTCATCGGGCAGATCCTGTCCCTGCAGATTTCGTTGAAGGAACGCGCGGCGGTGGTTGAAGAGCGCATCGCGCGCCGTGCCATCCAGGTGCGCCTGCTCGGTCGCATGGCGGGTGACCAGGATTTCATGGCGGCACTGGGCCGCGACCAGCAGAACCTGCTGGCGCTGACACAGTCCGCTGGCGCGGCGATCGTGCACCGGGGCGAATGCATCCTGCATGGCGAGTGCCCCCGCCAGGAGCAGGTGATGCAACTGGTGCAGTGGCTTACCGCACAACAGCACGATGGCGACCTGATCTGCACCGACCGCCTGCCGCTGGAGTGGGACGCCGCCGACGCGTTCGCGGACGTGGCCAGCGGCGTGCTCGCCATTTCCATTTCGCAGATCCACGACAGCTTCGTGCTGTGGTTCCGGCCGGAGGTGGTGCGCACCGTGCGCTGGGGCGGCGATCCACGCAAGGAGGACACCGGCCTGCCGCTGTCGCCGCGCACCTCGTTCGAGGGCTGGAAGGAAACGGTGCGCAGGCAGTCGCTGCCGTGGAACGAGGTGGACCGCGATGCGGCGCTGGAACTACGCACCGCCATCGTCGACATCGTGCTGCGCAAGGCCGAAGAGATGGCCGCGCTCAATGAGCAGCTGCTGCGCAGCAACAAGGAACTTGAAGCGTTCTCCTATTCGGTCAGCCACGACCTGCGCGCACCGTTCCGCCACATCGTGGGCTACTCGGAACTGCTGTGGGCAGCAGCGGGCGAAAGACTAAACGATTCAGAAAAGAGATACCTCGATACCATTGTCGAGTCCGCACAATCTGCCGGAACACTGGTGGACGACCTGCTCAGCTTCTCGCAGATGGGCAGGTCCACGATGGGTCAGATCTCGATGGACATGACGGCGCTGGTACAGGATGTACGACACAAACTGGACATGGAATACGAAGGACGCACCATTGCCTGGACGGTGCCCAACCTGCCGCGCGTGCAGGCCGACCCCGGCATGCTGCGGCTGGTCTGGCAGAACCTGCTGTCCAACGCGATCAAGTTCACCCGCGACACCGCCCACCCTGCCATCGAAGTGGGCCACTACCGCACCGACACCGAGCACGTGTTTTTCGTCCAGGACAATGGCTGCGGTTTCGACATGCGCTACGTGGACAAGCTGTTCGGCGTGTTCCAGCGCCTGCATCATTCCGACGAGTACGAAGGCACCGGCATCGGCCTGGCCAACGTGCACCGCATCATCACCCGCCACGGTGGCAGGACGTGGGCCGAAGGCCAGTTGGGAGTGGGCGCCAAATTCTTCTTCACCATTCCCTTTGCTACTGGAGACAAAGTATGAGAGATCTGCGGCCGATTCTGCTCGTGGAGGACAATCCGAAGGACGCTGAGCTGACGCTGGCTGCACTCGCGCGCTGCCAGCTTCTGAACGAAGTCACCCATGTGCGGGACGGTGTGGAAGCGCTGCAGTACCTGCGCAGCGAAGGCCGCTACGAGGGCGCCATGCACGGCGGCCCGGTGGTGGTCCTGCTTGACCTGAAGCTGCCCAAGATCAACGGCTTGGAAGTGCTGAAGGAGATCCGCACCGACGCGGCGCTCAGCAGTACCCCGGTGGTGATGCTGACCTCTTCGCGCGAAGAGCAGGACCTGATCCGCAGCTACGAGCTGGGCGTGAACGCCTTCGTGGTCAAACCGGTGGACTTCAAGGAGTTCCTCGAAGCGATCCAGGGCCTGGGCATGTTCTGGGGCATCACCAACCAGCCGCCGCCGCACGGCACGCTGTTCGGTGCCAAGAGCCGCAAAGATGGCTGAAGATCTGCCCGCGACACCGATCCGCATCCTGATGGTGGAGGACAGCGCGCTGGATGCGGAGTTGATCACGCTGCAGCTGCGCCGCGCCGGCCTGCCGTTCACCTTTGAGCGCACCTGGTCCGACCAGGGCATGCGTGATGCGCTGGCGGCACATGACTTCGATGTGATCCTGGCCGACCATGTGCTGCCCGGCTTCAGCGGTGACCTGGCGCTGGAGTTGGCCGGCGCCCTGGCGCCAGAGGTGCCCTTCATCTTCGTCTCCGGCACGCTCAGCGAAGAGCTGGCTGTCGAGGCGCTGAAGCGCGGCGCCCGTGATTACGTGGTCAAGTCGCGGCTGCAACGCCTGCCCGATGCGATCCTGCGCGCGATCAATGAAGCCCAGGAGCGGCGCCGGTTGCTGCAGGTCGAGAACGCGCTGCGTGAAAGCCACCAGCGCCTGCGCCTGATCACCGATTCGTTGCCGGCGCTGATCGCCTACCTCGACCGCGACCATCATTACCGCTTCGCCAACCAGGCCTATATGGAATGGCATGGCCTGGACCCTGAAGCGATGGTTGGCAGGCACGCCCGCGAGATGGTCGGCGACGAAGGGTTCGCCGGCCTGCAGGAACACCTGGACAAGGTGCTGCGGGGCGAGCGGGTCAGTTTTGAAACCCTTGCCCATCGCCGCGTCGGTCCCCCGCGCCATGCGCAGGTGGACTTCGTTCCCGAGCTGGACGCCGACGGCGGGGTGCTGGGCTACTACGCCATGGCCCGCGACATCAGTGAGCTCAAGCAGGTCCAGGCGCTGCTGACGGCCAGCAATGAATCGCTGGAGCGCCAGGTCAGCGAACGCACCTCTGCCCTGCACCGCAGTGAAAGTCGCCTGCAGGCGCTGTTCGAATCCAGCTTCCAGCACCAGAACCTGCTGACCCTGGATGGGCACATCATCGATACCAACTCCGCCTCGCTGGCCGCGATCCTGGCCACCAAGGAGGACGTTCGCGGTGCGTTGTACTGCGAGTCGGCCTGGTTCGCCGATACCGAGGGCGTGCCGGCCATCGTCTGCCAGGCCGTGCTCGAGGCAGCCGCCGGCAATGCCTCGCGGCATGAGCTGGACCTGCTGCTGCCCACTGGCAAGCGTACGTTCGAGTTTTCGTTCCGCCCGCTGCTGGACCACCAGGGCACCATCACCGCCGTGGTCTCCGAAGCGGTGGAAACCACCGCGCGCCGCCAGGCCGAAGAGGCACTGCGGCAGAGCCAGAAGATTGAAGCGGTGGGCCAGCTCACCGGCGGCATCGCGCATGACTTCAACAACATCCTGACCGTGATCGCCGGCAACGTGGAGTACGCCAAGCTGCTCACCGAGCGTCTTGGCGACGTGGCGGACGGCTCCACGCGCGCGCTGGACAATGCGTTGAAGGGAGTGATGCGCGCGGCCAACGTCACCCAGCGGCTGCTCGCGTTCTCGCGCCGGCAGCCCCTGCGCAACATGCCGGTGGACCTCAACGCACAGGTGCGTGAAATGGAAGACATGCTGCACCGTTCGCTGGGCGAGCTGGTGCAGCTGGAAATCGTGCACCACCCGGACATCTGGTGCGTGGAAGTGGACCCCAGCCAGCTGGAAGCCTCCGTACTCAACCTGGCGGTCAACGCCCGCGATGCCATGCCGGAGGGCGGGCGCCTGGTGATCGAGGTGGACAACGCCCATCTGGACGATGACTTCACCGCGCAGAATCCCGATGTTCCTCCGGGCCACTACGCGATGCTGCGGGTCAAGGACACCGGCCACGGCATGTCCGCCGAAACGCTGACCCGCGTGTTCGAACCGTTCTTCACCACCAAGGAAGTGGGGCGCGGCACCGGGCTGGGCCTGTCGATGGTGTACGGCTTCGTCAAACAGTCCGGCGGCCATGTGCTGGTGGATTCCGCGCCCGGTGCGGGTACTTCCATCACCCTGCTGTTCCCGCGTTCGGCAGCCGAGCTGCCACAGGCCGGCCAGACCGAGCATCGCGGCCTGGGCGGTTACGAGATGCAGGAGGAAGCCACGGTGCTGGTGGCGGAGGACAACGACGACGTGCGCGCGTATACCGTGGACACCCTGCGGCAGCTGGGTTACCGCGTTCTGGAAGCGCACGACGGGGCCTCGGCCATGCGCCTGCTCGAACGCACCGACGTCGACGTCGACCTGTTGTTCTCGGACATCGTGATGCCCGGCATGTCCGGTTGGGAACTGGCCAAGCGCGCACTGGCGCACAAGCCGGCGCTGCGGGTGCTGTTCACCTCCGGCTACCCGCGCGACATCGATGCCAGCGGCGCGGTGGGTCGCAACATCGCCATCCTGGGCAAGCCGTTCACGCGCAGCGACCTGGCGCGCTCGATCCGCGGATCGCTGCAGGACGATTAGCGGCGCTGTCCCACCGTGGGTCCGGGCGTGTCGCAGTAGCCATCCGGCTTCCAGTCATCCCGAAGCTGCATCCAGGGCTTTCCGGCCGGCACCACCAGCAGCACCAGGCTGCGCCGCCCGCCGGGCGCTGCCTGCAGGTGGGCGCCGTCAGCCACCACGAATGTCTCACCGGCCGTGATCCGCGCACGCGCCGTGGGCGTTTCAACGCACTGTTCGCCTTCCACTACGTAGAAGATTTCGGGGCCCGGATGCGCATGCACCCGGGTTTTCATTCCCGGCGGAAACCACGATTCCAACAGGCGGATTCGCACCGGCCCGCGTGACGCCATCGCTAACGGTCCGGCCTGGGCTTTCAGGCGGGGCGTGCCAGGCGCCTGGTTGGCGTCGGATACGGCGAGCAGCCAGACGCGGCCGTGCGCCTCGATCACGCGGCTCCATCGATGCGCGCTCGCCGCCTGCTCTGCCTCGGCGCGACCCGGGAACTCGAAAATGTGCCAGTACAGCTGGGGTGGTGGTCTGGCAAGCTCGATCTCGGCGGCCAGGAAACAACCCGGTTTGCCCACGTTCCCGGATGCGGGTTCAACACACCCTCCCGGCACGACCGGAGGGGAATGGGCTACAGAGACGAGCGTCGCCAAGACAAGAGCTAAAACCGTCATCCACCCACCTACCGCACGTCGGCCTCGGCCGTTCTGCACCGGTCTTTACGCCTGGCTCCATTAGCGTTCCGACAAGGAACGCTCTCGTGGTCTGCCAGCATGACGCCCCTCGATAAACCCCTGCGCCGCGAAGTCCAGATCGGCGATGAGTCCTACACCCTGACCCTCGACCCCGGGGGTCTGAAGCTGGTGCGTAAAGGCCACCGGAAGGGCCTGGATCTGCGCTGGGAAGACCTGGTCAGCGGCGATGCGGCCCTCGCGGCCGCCCTGCAGGCGTCGCTGGAAGCGCCCTGATTCCAGGGTGCTGAAACGCCAGATCCCTCCAGAATCGCGGAAGGGATCTCATTTCACCTGCGATAGGAATCACACTTTTTCCCCGTTTTGTCTCTCCTACAAGAGGCGAATGCGAGCGGCGCTTACCTCACGCTCCTTGAACGAATGAGGTCAAAACGAAAGATACGTTGCAGTACTGTTTACGTTCTGTTAAGTATTTGTGCAGCGCACCAGCCCTCTGGCACGCAAGGAGAACCAACCGGATGAGCACGTAACGAGAACGACCCAACCACAACCAGACTGCAAGGTGCATGCATGAACGACCGCATTGGCAAGTGTGTTCACGCTCCGAAAGCAATTTCGCCATTGGCATCTTCAGTAAAGGCGGCACTGGCCGCCGCACTGCTGGTCACCAGTTCCGTCGCGGTGGCACAGAACAGCGACAATGCTTCGACCAACCCGGAAACCGCGACCCTCGATACGGTTTCAGTACTCGGCAGCCGCACCAAGCCCCGCACCGTTTCCTCGTCGGCCGTGCCGATCGACATCATCAGCGGCGAAGAATTCCGCAACCAGGGCGCCACCGACGCGCTCGACCAGCTCAAAGTGCTGGTCCCCTCGTTCAATGTCAGCACCATTCCCATCGATGACGCGGCCAGCCTGATCCGCCCGGCGAACCTGCGTGGCCTGCCACCGGACAACACCCTGCTGCTGGTCAACGGCAAGCGCTTCCACCGCGCGGCGGTCATTACCTTCCTGGGCCATGGCCTGTCCGATGGCGCACAGGGCCCCGACCTTTCCGTGTTTCCCTCGCTGGCGCTGGAACAGGTGGACGTGCTGCGCGACGGCGCCGCCGCCCAGTACGGTTCGGATGCCATTGCCGGCGTCATCAACTTCGGCCTGAAGAAGCTGCGCGAAGGCGGCACCGCCGAAGTGTTCACCGGCCAGTACTACAAAGGCGACGGGCTGACCACGCAGTATTCCGCGCAGATCGGCCTGCCGCTGACCGAGCGCGGCTTTGCCACCCTCACCGCCGAATGGCGCAAGGCCGAGGACACCTCGCGCAGCGTTCAGCGCGACGACGCAGCTGCGGCCATCGCCGCCGGCTACCCGGGCGTGGGCGATCCGGCGCAGGTGTGGGGCTCGCCCAAGGTCGACGACGACCTGAAGCTGGTCGCCAACCTGGGCCTCACCACCGACGCCGTGGACTTCTACCTGTTCGGCAACTACGCCAAGCGCGACGTGGACGGCGGCTTCTACTTCCGCGACCCCACCGCACGCTCGGGTGTGTACTCCAACGACGGTGGCGAGACACTGCTGGTAGGCAACCTCACCGGCGTGGGCGCCTGCCCCACCATCGCGCTGCGCGATGGCGCCGGCAACCTGCTGCCCTACAGCGGCGTGGGCGCTGCCGTGGCCGCACTGCCGGCCAACTGCTACACCTTCCTGTCCAGCCTGCCCGGCGGCTTCACCCCGCGCTTTGGCGGCAAGCTGGAAGACAGCTCGATCTTCGCCGGCGCCAAGGGCAACCTGGGCGAGTGGTACTGGGACGTGAGCGGCTCCTGGGGCCGCAACGATATCGAGTTCATCATCTACAACACCGTCAACGCCTCGCTGGGTCCGGACCAGCCTGATGGCCTGTACTTCCGTCCGGGTGGCAACACGCAGACCGAGAAGAGCTTCAATGTCGATGTGACGCGTGACATCGCCGCCAGCTTCACCACCCAGCCGCTCCGCTTGGCGGCTGGTGCCGAGTGGCGCGAAGAAAGCTTCAAGATCAGCCCCGGCGATGGCCCGTCCACTGCCATCGGCCCGCTCACCGAGCAAGGCTTCGCTCTGGGTTCCAACGGCTTCAACGGCTTCAGCACGCGTACCGCCGGTACCTTTGACCGCCGCAACTGGGCCGCCTATGCGGACCTGGAAGCACAGGTCACCGAACGCCTGCTGCTGGCCGGCGCCGTGCGCTTTGAAGACTACGATTCGTTCGGCAGCACCACCAACGGCAAGGTCACCGCACGCTTCGACTTCAACGAGCACTTCGCGCTGCGCGGCGCGTACAACACCGGCTTCCGCGCGCCCACGCCGGGCCAGGCCAACATCAGCCAGATCAGCACCGTGTTCGGCGGTACCGCACTGGAAGACATCGCCACCCTGCCGCCGACCAATCCCATCGCACAGCTCAAGGGCGCAAAGCCACTGACGCCGGAAGAATCGAAGAATCTTTCCCTGGGTGCGGTATGGACCGAAGGCGACTGGCTGCTCACCCTGGATGGCTACCAGATCAAGGTGGAAGACCGCATCGCGCTGAGTACCAGTTTCGCGGTGACCCCGGAAGAACGCGCGGCACTGGTGGCCGGCGGCAACCCGGAAGCGGCCTCGATCTCGCAGGTGACCTACTTCGGCAACGCGTTCGACACCACCACCACCGGCGTGGACCTGGTGACCAGCTACAAGAGCGATCACTTCGGTGGCACCACCACCTACTCGCTGGCCGCCAACTGGAACAAGACCGAGGTGGACCGCTTCAACCCGGACTTCATCGACGAAGCGCGCGTGTACAAGCTGGAGAAATCACTGCCCAAGACCAAGGGCTACTTCAGCGTCCACCACCAGCGGCAGATCTTCAACGCCAACCTGCGCTTCAACTACTACAGCTCCTGGTATGAAGACCACCTGGACAGCGGCGTGATCTCGGCGGCCGATGGCGGCCTGCCGATCTACGGCGGCAGCGCATTGATCGTGGATGCCGAAGTGGGCTGGAAGTTCGATTCGGGCCTGTACTTCAGCCTGGGCGCGCAGAACCTGTTCGACCGCACCCCGGCCAAGAACCCGTGGTCCGGCGTGGCCGGCGCGGAGTACCCGGTGCATTCGCCGTATGGCTTCAACGGCGGGTTCTATTACGCGCGGGTGGGTTGGAAGTTCTGAGACAGGGAAGCTGGCATGCGGTGGCGGCCGTCAAGGAGCCACCGCGTGCCGTTCACCCGCCCTGCTCGAAGGCCTTGGGCCGCCATAGCCTGAGCGCCAGCAGCTCAATGCCCAGCAACACATAGGTCGCCAGCAACACCGATGGTGCCCAGAGCACCGCGAAGACCATCCACTGGAAGCTCCAGTCATGGGCGTAGATCTCGGTGCCAGGTTCGGGTGGCGCCGCCATCCATTGACGGCGTTGCAGCCAGAAGACAAGCGCAGACACTGCTACGGCGAGCACGATCTGCAGCGCACCCCATCTCCAATATTTCCTGATCACTTCATCCATGTAGTGAACCCTCCGTGTGCCTATGCGCGGCCTTTTCTCTTGTGGGCCAGCACCCACTCTCTCAGGACAGAATCCATCCTGGTCTGCCAGCCAGCGCCCGTCTCTCGGAACGCCTCCAATACGTCCGGCGAAAGGCGAATGGTGATTCGCTCTTTGGTCTGTACTGCTTTGGGACGACCACGCAACTTGCGCTGCAGCGTCTCCGGCAGAGCATCAAACTTTACCGCGCGACTGCTATCGGCTGCAGACCATTCCGGGTTTTCCAGGTCAGGGGCCTCGGCACCCATCTGCCTTTTCATACTGTCTCGCCTCCCGCTCGTTGGCCTTGCGGAAACTGATCACCCGAATACCGTGCAACGTTTCGGTGAACACCAGAACGTGTAGACGCTTGCCAACCCATCCCAAGCCACGGTGACGCACCTCTCCGTAGTCCTTTCGCTCGTCCACGGTAAACAACGCCGTTTGAAAATCGAACGCGCGCGCAAGCTCAAAAGAGAGACCGCGCTCAACTACATTGCGAGCGCTTTTGGCGGCGTCATAGGTCAGTTCGAATTTATTTATTGTATGCACAATAAATGTTCCCGCGCAAGTCCATGCTGAGCCGTACCTCCCGCCCTCGGAACGCAAAGTGCCACCCCGCCGTTGCCGGCGGGGTGGCTGCGCGTTTGGTGATCACGTGCGCTTGCGTGAATCAGGCTGCGAGCAGGGTGTCCTGTTCGCTCTGATCGTAGTAATCAGCATTGGCGATTACAGTTTTTGCGCCGATTACGTCGGTCGCCTCTCGGGCTGTCCACATTGACTGCTCGCCACGTCGAAACCAGTGCAGCCCCTTCAGCTGGGCACCACGACGGATGCACAAGTGGTGGAGCTGGCGGGAATCGAACCCGCGTCCGCAACGCATCCTCTCTGCTTCATACAGCCATAACCCGTTGCCAACGACTGCATTCGGGGTTTCTCGCCACACACGGCGAGGGCACATTGAAACGCCACAGGAGGCAAGCGGCTTTCAGGATTCGCTCACTTCCCAAGCTGCCTGAGCTTTCGCAGGAAGTAGTGCGCCGGCAGATGCCGCACCCAGCGCGGCTGCAGCCAATACAGACGCGGTGCCCAGCGACGAAAGCGCTGCCAGCGCTTCTCGTCTGCCGGCGTCCATGGCAATGCGAACATCTGCCTCAGATGCGGCGGCAACATCGCCCGCGTCACGAACGCCTGCAGCGGCAGCGCTGGGCGCAGGTACCACGGCGCACCGTTGCCAAGCACGGCATGCAGGTAGCTGCGCACTTCCTCGTCCACGCGCAGGGCTGATTGGCGGCTCTCCCACCAGGCATCGAAGGCATCGGCCGTGGGCGGCCACTGCTCGTCCGCCACCTGCAGGGTGCGCCCAAACGTCCACGCCTGGCGGTACAACGGTTCACGACTGCTTTCCGGTACCGGGCCAACGAACAGTTCGTACATCTCCAGGCCGCCGCGGTAGAGCGTTGCCGCAACCCACAACTGCAGGTCGCGGTCGAATGCACTGTAGCCCTCGCCCTGCACGGGCACATGCGCGCGATTGACATGGCGGGCGATGGTGGCCCGGTCCTCATCCGTACCCAGCGACACCGCGTAGATGTAGCTCATGGTCGCCCGTAGCCTTGAGAACGGCCGGCTCAATGTCTGGCTGTGGCGGGCCACACCGCGTCCTACGCCGGGGTCGGCAAGCTGCCACGCGACCGCCGCGCCTGCACCGAAGAAGATGTAGGACTCGATGTTGATATCGGCCAGGCGGACAGGTGTGGGATTGGGCATGGGCCCAGTCTAGACACGCGCGTGTGGCCTCGCCGTCACCGGTATCTCGCCGGCATTGCTGCCTGATCGTCAACAGTGTGAGCCCTTGCGCGGATCTACTGGACACGCGCCTGCTTCCCTAGGCTGATCCTGCACGGCGCCCCTGCCGTGGATCCCGCCAAGGAGATTTCCTCATGTTCACCCTGGAAAACACCGTAGCCCCGCCCCCGCCTGCCCTCGACGAACTGGTCCCCTCACGTTACGCGCTCAAGGTGGGCGATATCGACGTGCTGGTGGTCAGCGATGGCGTGCTGCCGTTGCCCACCCAGATGCTCGGCCACAACGTCTCCGCCGCCGAGCGCGCGCCGTGGTTCAAAGAGATGTATCTGCCACCGGATGCGCTGGACTGGGCCTTGAACGTGATGGTGGTGCGTAGTGGGGACCGGAACATCCTGATCGACGCCGGCCTGGGCATGGACCCTGACCTGAACCTGCCGCGCGCTGGCCAGCTGATCCGTCGCCTGGGCGCTGCCGGCATCGACCTTCGCGAGATCACCGACGTGGTGATCACCCACCTGCACATGGACCACATCGGTGGCCTGCTGGTGGACGGCGTAAAGGAGCAGCTGCACCCCGAGCTGCGCATCCACGTGGCTGCGGCCGAAGTGGACTTCTGGAAGGCGCCCGACTTCATCCGCACCAACATGCCGCCGGGCTTCCCGGATGCGCTGCGCGCCACCGCAACCCACTTCCTCGCCGAGTACGGCAGCTACGTGCGCACCTTTGAAGATGTGCACGAGATTGCACCCGGCGTCATCGCGCACCGCACCGGCGGCCACACGCCCGGCCACAGCGTGGTGCGCCTGAGCTCGAACGGCGAAGCCCTGACCTTTGCCGGTGACGCCATCTTCGCGGTCGGTTTCGAGCAACCGAACTGGCACAACGGGTTCGAACACGATCCGGAAGGCGCCGCGCAGGTGCGTATCACTCTGCTCAAGGAACTGGCCGGTACCGGCGAGATGCTGGTGGCCACCCACTTGCCGTTCCCGTCGGTCGGCCGCGTCTCCGCGGACGGCGACGTGTTCCGCTGGGTGCCGGTGTTCTGGGACTTCTGAGTTCGTTGACTGTTTTTACCCTCCCCCTTCCCCCTGCTGGAGACCACAGCATGAACACGATCACCCGTACCTTGGCCGCCACAGCGTTGGCACTTGGCGTCCAAGCCAGCGCTACCGCGCAGGCCGCCGAGCCGCCGCGCACCAGCGCCCCCACCGCCATTGCCCACACCCCCAGCACCATCACCACCGCCGATGGCGTGCAGCTGTACTACAAGGACTGGGGCCCGAAGGATGGCCCGGTGGTGACCTTCAGCCACGGCTGGCCACTGGATTCGGACAGCTGGGACGCGCAGATGATGTTCCTGGCCAACCACGGCTACCGCGTGGTGGCCCATGACCGTCGCGGTCATGGCCGTTCCAGCCAGCCGTGGGACGGCAACGACATGGACCACTATGCCGACGACCTGGCAACGGTGATCAACACACTGGATCTGAAGGACATCACGGTGGTCGGCTTCTCGACCGGTGGCGGTGAAGTGGCGCGTTACATCGGCCGCCATGGCACCGGCCGGGTCAAGAAAGCCGTGTTGATCAGCGCGGTGCCGCCCTTCATGCTCAAGACCGCCGACAATCCCGGCGGCGTACCGGTCGAGGTCTTTGACGGCCTGCGCAAGGGCCAGCTTGAGAACCGCGCGCAGCTGTTCAGCGACGTGGCAAGCGGTCCGTTCTATGGCTACAACCGTCCCGGCGCCAAGCCCAACCAAGCGCTGATCGACTCCTGGCGTGCGCAGGGCATGCTGGGCGGCATCAAGAACACGTATGACTCGGTCGCCGCGTTTTCGGCCACCGATTTCCGCGAGGACCTGAAGCGGTTCAACGTCCCGACGCTGATCATCCATGGCGATGACGACCAGGTGGTGCCGATCGATGTCGGCGGCCGCATGTCGGCCAAGCAGATCAAAGGCGCCAAGCTGATCGTGTACCCGGGCGCGCCGCATGGGCTGACCGAGACGCACAAGGACCGGGTCAACCAGGATCTGCTGGCGTTCCTGCAGCAGAAGTGACTCCGCGCCGGACCGTTGGTCCGGTGTCAGTCACCGGGGCGGCGCTCCCTCGCCGCCTCGTCCCTCATCAGCTCCTCGCGCTGTGCCTTGTGCCAGGCCTCGCCAGCTGCGCGTGCCTTTGCATCCTCCGCGCGGTTGTGGCGATCGATTTCCTGGTACTCCGCCCACAGCTCCGGCGTTATCGTCTTGAGCTGGTTGTCGGGCCGAAGGGTTATCGATGCCTGCGGGGCCAAAGAAACGGAAAAGTTGTCGAACAACCAATGCTGCCGCGCTTGCGCCGATGCATTGAGCAGCTCGGGTTCGGCAAACTTCGCCATGGGCAACGCCTGCTCGGCAAGCGTCTGCCCAGAGGAGATCCCGGCGAGCTTCACGATCAGGCGCTCACGGTCCTTCTGCTCCTGATACAGCGCAACGACATCCCCCTCGATCCACAGCGGATACCAGTACCCCGCCAGTGGATGAACCTGGAAGGGCTGTTCGCGGATCAGCAGCAGATTGCTGGATTCGTCGAACAGCGCCCGCCACCCGGGGGGCGCTGTTCGTGTTCCGCAGTCAATGCTGCCCTTGCTGATCGTCTCCAACGCGGCCACCGCGCCCTTGACGGCAAGCCGTGTTGACCAGCACTGCCGTCCGTCCCGGGTCATGGACGCCAGCAAGACGGAGTTCGGGTCGAGGGCAATGGCCTCGGTATGCACGATTGTTTCGTTGGCGGCATCCGGGTCGCGCAACAGGGTGGCAAAGCCGGTGTCGGAGAGCTTTTCGCCGTCAAGGTAGAGAACGTAGGTAGTGTGGCGCCGATACGCGCTGATGTTGATGTCCAACGTACTTTCGGTCACCGCCACCACCTTCAGCGGCCCCGATGAAAACACCTGCTCCCGGCTGGTTCTTCCACATCCGGTGAGAAGGAGCGAGGCAACCGCAAGCAGCGCGACCGAGCGTGAGGGAAAAGCGCGTCTGGTGCTCATGGCACTCCGGTGCTGGCTGTAGGGGTTGGATCGTCACTGCGCAGATCGCGATCCAGCAGGCAGTCAATGAAGGCACGAAGCGCGGGAAGAAGATAGCGCCTGCTGGAGTAGTAAAGGAACAGGCCGGGCACGGTCGGCGACCAGTCGGCGAGTACGCGCTTCAGCCGCCCATCCTGCAGGGCTTCTGCGATGCCGTCGTCGTTGTAGGCATACAGGATGCCGAGCCCCTGCAGCGCGGCGGGCACGATGATGTCCTGGTGGTTGGAGATCACCGTCCCCTCGCCGAAGTACTCGACGGCCTTCCCCTTCTTCCGGAACTCCCAGCCGGCCAGCTTTCCGCTGCCCGGGAAGCGCCAGTTGATGCAGGCGTGCTGGCTCAGGTCCGTTGGGGTTCCGGGTTCACCGAACCTTGCAAGATAGTCGGGCGATGCCACCGCCAGCAGTTCGATGTCCGGGGTGAGCCGCACGGCCACCATGTCCTTCTGCAGGCGGCCGCCCACGCGGATGCCGGCGTCGAATCCCTCACCGGCGATGTCGCTCAGGCCGTCGTCGATCACGATGTCGAGCACTACCTCGGGATGCGCCTGCGCGAAACGACCCAGGCGTGGCGCGATGACCTTCTTCGCCGCCATGCTCAGCGTGTTGATCCGCAACGTGCCCGCCGCACGCGCATTGGCGCCTACCGCCTGCGCAACGGCGTCGTCCATGTCGCGCAGCATGGGGGCAATGCGCTCATGCAGGCGGCGCCCGGGTTCGGTGGGCGACACGCTGCGGGTGGTGCGGTTCAACAGCCGAACGCCCAAGCGCGCTTCGAGCTGGCGGATGACCTGGCTGAGCGCGGACGGCGACAGCCCCAGGTGATCGGCCGCGCGGGCGAAGCTGGACCGCTCCACCACGGCCACGAAGGCCTTGAGTTCCGCAAATTCAGAGCCGCGCATTATGCACCGTTTTCTTCATGGCCTGATTCGATCATAGGCGATTCTCTTCGCTATGAGGAAAGCTCAACCTTGCTCCACACCCACTGGAGCATTGCCATGAAAGATCTGAACCTGCCCGAGCCGATAGCCGCCTACTTCCAAGCCGACAGCCAGGGCGCGGCGGCCGTGGCCCGCTGCTTTACCCGCGACGGGGTGGTCCTGGACGAGGGCCATAGCCATGCCGGGCCTGCTGCCATCGAGGCGTGGAAGACCGATGCCTCCACCCGCTACAGCTACACCGCCACGCCGCATACGCTGGAACACCTTGGCCGCAGCTACCAGGTCACCAGCACCGTGTCGGGCGACTTCCCCGGTAGCCCCTTGGACCTGCGCTACGCCTTCACCCTGGAGCGCGGGAAGATCGCCCGGCTGGAGATCGGGGCATGAACTTCGATCTGGAACTGACCGGGAAGCGCGTGCTGGTGACCGGCGGCACGCGCGGGCTGGGCGCGGCGGTGGTCGAGCTGCTGGCGGGGTTGGGTGCACGTGTGGTGGCAACAGCGCGCACCTCGCCGCACGCCCCCATCAAAGGTGTGCACTACATGGAAGCAGATCTTGCCAGCGCCGAAGGCGCCCGCCGGGCCGGCGAGGCAACCCTGCATCACCTCGGCGGCATCGACGTGCTGATCAACGTGGTGGGCGGCTCATCGGCACCTGCCGGCGGGTTCGCTGCGCTGGACGATGCGGAGTGGGCCCGAGCGCTCGACCTCAACCTGATGCCTGCCGTGCGGCTGGATCGCGCTCTGCTGCCGATGATGATCGCGCAGGGATCCGGCGTGATCCTTCATGTCACCTCGATCCAGCGCAGCCTGCCGCTGCCCGAGGCGACCACCGCCTATGCCGCCGCCAAGGCCGCCTTGTCCACCTACAGCAAAGCGCTCTCCAAGGAAGTCACGCCGAAGGGCGTGCGGGTGGTGCGGGTCGCGCCGGGCTGGATTGAAACCGAAGCCTCCGTCGCCTTCGTCGAACGTATCGCGGCCGAAGCACAGACCGATTACGAAGGCGGCAGGAAGCGGGTCATGGACGGTCTGGGCGGCATCCCGCTCGGGCGACCGGCGCAGCCGGGTGAAGTGGCCGACCTCATCGCGTTCCTGGTCTCGCCACGCGCGGCATCGGTTTCGGGCACGGAGTACACCATCGACGGCGGGACGGTGCCAACGGTGTGAGGTACGCAGACCCGGTCGATTTGGACGCCTGATCAAGTTATCAGGACTTTATGCGACCGATCGTTCGGCTATGGCCGGCAAAGTACATCTGCCGGCCAACGCCGCCACCGCAACCCCACCGTCCCGAGGAGTCGTCCATGTTCAAGCTCATCCCTGCAGTGTTCGCGGTTGCCCTGGCGGCCGCTCTCTCCCCCGCCCAGGCCAGCGATGCCTTGCGCGGCCAACCGGTGCACAACGTCGTGCTGGTGCATGGCGCCTTCGCCGATGGCAGCGGCTGGCGTGGGGTGTATGACGACCTCACCGCGCGTGGCTACCACGTGTCGATCGTGCAGAACCCGCTGACCTCGCTCGCTGACGATGTGAAGGCCACCCAACGCGTGCTGGATCGTCAGGATGGGCCGGCCATTCTGGTGGGGCATTCGTGGGGCGGCACGGTGATCACCGAGGCGGGTGTACACGACAAGGTGGCCGGACTGGTCTACGTGTCGGCGCTGGCGCCGGATGCGGGCGAGACCACGGCGCAGCTCTATACCGGCTTTGCGCCCACGCCTGAGTTCGTGATCGAGACTGGAAGCGACGGTTTTGGCTTCATCAAGCCCGACACGTTCAAGGCTGGGTTTGCGCATGACACCACGGATGCGGACGCGGCGTTCCTGCGCGATTCGCAGGTGCCGATCAACATGTCAGCGTTTGGCACCACCCTGACACACGCAGCCTGGCGCACCAAGCCGAGCTGGGCGGTGATCGCCACTGAAGACAAAGCGTTTGATCAGGCGATGCTGATCCACATGGCCGAGCGCATCAAGGCGCGCATCACCAAGGTGCCGGCGAGCCATGCGGTCTTCATGACCCAGCCGAAGGTGGTGGCCGATACGATTGATCGTGCAGCCAAGGAAGCCGGGAAGAAGAACAAGTAAGCCGGTCACGACCATCGGTTGTGAGGCACCGGTAGCGCCGGACCGTTGGTCCGGCGTTCGACGCCGATGCACTTCTCTGCAATCTGCAGGTAACCGGTAGCGGTCACAGAACCGCCTGCATCAACGGTGATACGTTCCTCCGTCCACGCCACAGGCAGACCGGCCTTGGTGGCCTCATGCCTTCGATAGGCACTCAACGGATGAGAGGACACACACACCTGCCATGGGCGATATGACGCAGTTCCGGATTACCTACGACGGCCCCGCGCTGGCCACGCATGAGATGGATGCCAAGGAACTGGCACCTGCGCTCATGGCCATGGCCGACCTTCTCGAATCAAGCGTGCGCGCACTTCATGGAGATCGCGCCAAGGCGCAGATCAACGTAAAAGGTTCGTTCAAAACCGGCAGCTTCAATGTCGACTTCACGACAGCGCTCAACTTCCTGAAGGCCGCAAAGGACATCTTCTCCGGCGATGGCATGGGTGCCATCGCGAATGCGACAGCGGTGCTTACCGCGCTGGGCCTTACCGCCAGGGCCGGGTACAAAGGCCTTGCCCAGGTCCTCGCGTGGCTTCGAGGCCGCAGCGTGACGCATGTTCAGATGAAAGAGGATGGAAACGTCACGCTCTTCTCGGAGTCGGACACGCTGGACGTCGAATCCGAGGTACTGGTGCTACTGAGCGACGTCTCCGTTCGCCAGGCGTTCGACAGGGTGCTTGCCCCGTTGGATCGCGAAGGTATCGACACGTTTGCTGCAGGCGATCAATCCTCCTTCGCATTGATCATCAGAGGGGATGAACGCCACTTCTTTTCCACACCCGCTGATCAAGACATACCGCTTCTCGATGACACCAGGAAAATGGCGCTCTCGATCGTGTCGCTCGCCTTCAAAGACGAAAACAAGTGGCGGCTCTCGGATGGCAACGCCACGATCAACGCCAGAATCTCCGACGCTGAGTTCCTGCTGGGCGTGAACGCCAACACGATCTCCTTCAGCAAGGGAGATGTCCTGATCTGCGAGGTTCGAGTCACCCAATGGCAAACCCAATCGGGTGCAAAGACTGACTACGAGGTGGTAAAGGTGGTCGACCATCTGCGTGCAGCCAGGCAGATCGCCTTCCCAGGCATGCGCCGGTCGCCCCCACCCGCCAACACCCCCCGGTAGGGCCGGACCGTTGGTCCGGCCGCATCGGGTCTAGCTCGGCTTCTTGGGACCATCCCGCCGGAACAGCTCCCACTCATCGATCCGGTCGCCGTTCGGCAAGTGGCAGATACCCCGCTCGTTGCCATCGCGGTCCTTCTCGATCATGACCTTGCCACCGCGCTTCACGCAGTACTCGGACGCCGGGTTTGCCATGCCAACAGGAACGCCATTCTCGCGTGCCTCCTGATTCTGCTGGGAACACCCCGCCGCTCCGGCTACCGCGATGGCGGCAACGAACACGGCAACGTTGATGCGAAGCATGAGCCTTCTCCGGAACTGCCCTATTGGACCAGGGCAGTGTGGAACCGGACTTGTGAACGTCCTGTAGCAGCAATACCGGTAGCGGGGGGGGGGGGGGGGGGGGGCGGGGGGCCGGCGCCCCCCCCCCGCCCGGCCGGGGGGGTCTGAGAAA
>NZ_JASCOP010000278.1:0-342 GCF_029959395.1 Stenotrophomonas sp. PS02300 | reverse complement strand
GTATAGGAAGTTCAACCGCCCTTTTTTGCGAGTCTGGCGGGTAGGAAGCGGCCGCGCAAGCGCCGCTTTGGGCACAGATCGGGCACAGATCGGGGGTTCATGCGTGGGTTTTCGACATCGCGGGGCCACGCAGCGGCTCAGTGCGTAGCCATTTCTCACCGAATCCCGGCACAGGGCCGAGCGCAGCCCTGCGGGGTCGTGGCCGCATCGGATCGGACTCTGGCTTGGCTGCCGGCTGTGTGGCCGGCACCTCGTCACGCGGCCGGCGGCGGCGCGCGCGCTGCGGGCCGGTAGTGCGCTTGCTCCAGCGCGCCGTGCTTCTCGAAGTGGGCGAGGATGGCG
>NZ_JASCOP010000277.1:0-345 GCF_029959395.1 Stenotrophomonas sp. PS02300 | reverse complement strand
GCTGTCCTGGTCGGCGAACACGAACAGCTCGCCGCCGCGGGCGCGCACTTCCTGCATGTTGGATTTGACCTTCTCCAGCAGGCTGTCGTTGGGCGCGATCACCACCACCGGCATGTCTTCATCCACCAGCGCCAACGGGCCGTGCTTGAGCTCGCCGGCCGGGTAGGCCTCGGCGTGGATGTAGGTGATTTCCTTGAGCTTGAGCGCGCCTTCCAGCGCGATCGGGTAATGCAGGCCACGGCCCAGGAACAGGGCGCTGCTCTTGCGCGCGAAACGCTCGGCCCACGCAGCGATCTGCGGCTCCATGTTCAGCGCGTGCTGCACGCTGCCCGGCAGGAAGCGCAG
>NZ_JASCOP010000276.1:0-346 GCF_029959395.1 Stenotrophomonas sp. PS02300 | reverse complement strand
ACCGCCGCGCGCTGTCGACCCGCTTCGATGCGGTGTCGGCCGCACCGCGCCTGCGCGGCGCCTGGCAGAGTGCGCTGGGTGAAGCCGGGCAGGGCAGCTTTGCCGGCAGCGGCTTCCAGACCCAGGGTTGGATGATGGGCCAGGACATGGCGCTGGGCAGCAATGGCGTGATGGGCTTTGCCTTTGGCGAAACCCGCAGCAACAGCAGCCGCGAGTGGGGCGGCGACAGCGGTCGTGACCGCCAGTCGCAGGCCCAGCTGTACGCCGGCTGGAACAGCGGGGCGGCCTACACCCTGGCGCAGCTGGGCGCTGGCCAGTTCACCCGCGAGATCGACCGCCAGCTGTT
>NZ_JASCOP010000275.1:0-350 GCF_029959395.1 Stenotrophomonas sp. PS02300 | reverse complement strand
CGCACGGCGCTTCTGCTCGGGGCTGCGCGGCTCGTCGTGGGCGCTGACGTCCACTGGCGCCGCATCGCCCGCAGGCCGCTTGCCGCGCCCCGAGGGTGTCAACTGCGCGCGCAGGTTTGCATTCGGGACGAATACGCCGTGGAAGCGGGTGAGATGCGCGCGAGATGGCGGGACCAGTGCGGCCAGTTTCGCGATGAAATCGACCGCATCCCATTCGACATGCGTGGTCCCATTTCGCCACGGCGTCTTGAGCTGATACCGCACCCTACCCTGCGGTGAGATCGATAGCCGCTGCTCGCTGATCGCCGGGCGCGTGATGTAGCGGCACAGCTTTTCGAGCTTGTGGCTTT
>NZ_JASCOP010000274.1:0-364 GCF_029959395.1 Stenotrophomonas sp. PS02300 | reverse complement strand
GGGTTTGCGGGAGACGCCGTGAACCCATCCATGGGGGCTCGTTCGCGCCATCCATGGCGCTCTACGCTCCCGCAAACCCACCGCCGCCAGCCTTTGACAGTTGGCAGGTCGCCGTAGAAAAAGCGAAGCGCGCGATGTGGGTAGGGTCGGTTCCCAAACGACTGCCGTGAACAGATCAACGCGCGGTAACGCATGGAAATGATCGAATCGGCCGTTGATCTCCCTTGCCCACCAACCAACCGTCAATGGGTCGGCGGGGGCGGGGGTACGGGGGCTTTGCGAAACATGGATGTTTCGCAAGAGCCCCCATGGAAGGGTTCACGGCGCCCCCCGTACCCCCGCCACCGCCGGCCCAGTGCAGATA
>NZ_JASCOP010000273.1:0-365 GCF_029959395.1 Stenotrophomonas sp. PS02300 | reverse complement strand
GCCCCTTACGGGACACGCCGTAAACCCATCCTTGGGGGCTTGGCAAAAACATCCATGTTTTTGACAGTCCCTACAGGGGCTGCCCGCCGGCCTCCCCCCACAGATCGTCGCAGGCGGACGCGAACCGCAGCCACGCAGGGCGTGGCTCTACGCGGATTGGGGAGCGGTAGGGTCGGTTCCCAAACGACTGCCGATAACCTCAATCAGCCAGGTAACGCATGACCAACGCCGAAGAGGGCGTTTGATTGCCCATGCGCACCAACCTTCCTCGGGCGGGGCGGGGTGGGTGGGTTGGCGGGACCGTAGAGCGCCATGGATGGCGCGAACGAGCCTACACGGACGTACTTGCGGCGTGTCCCGACAAC
>NZ_JASCOP010000272.1:0-369 GCF_029959395.1 Stenotrophomonas sp. PS02300 | reverse complement strand
GCGGCGACAGCGGTCGTGACCGCCAGTCGCAGGCCCAGCTGTACGCCGGCTGGAACAGCGGGGCGGCCTACACCCTGGCGCAGCTGGGCGCTGGCCAGTTCACCCGCGAGATCGACCGCCAGCTGTTGCTGGGCGCGGGGCAGTACGGGGTCAATGCCCGTTACGGCGGCAACTTCAGCACCGCCAGCGTGGAATCAGGCTACCGCTTCGGCGGCGCAGGGGCATCGTTGACGCCGTACCTCGGTGCGGACTACGCGCGCCTGGACAGCGACAGCTTCAGCGAAGACGGCGGCTTCGGCTTCGGCCTGCGTGCGGACAGCCGCGCGTCCAGCCGCAGCCAGGCGCTGGCCGGCCTGCGTGCGGAAACGC
>NZ_JASCOP010000271.1:0-375 GCF_029959395.1 Stenotrophomonas sp. PS02300 | reverse complement strand
CGATCCGTACCGCGCCGCCGCAGTGGGCGCAGGTGGTGATGTCGATGGAAAAGACCCGCTTGAGCCGTTGCGCCCAGCTCATCGCACGGCGCTTCTGCTCGGGGCTGCGCGGCTCGTCGTGGGCGCTTGCGTCAACCGGCGCCGCATCGCCCGCAGGCCGCTTGCCGCGCCCCGATGGCGTCACCTGCGCGCGCAGATTCGCGTTCGGGGCGAATACGCCGTGGAAGCGGGTGAGATGCGCGCGTGGCGGCGGGACCAGTGCCGCCAGCTTGGCGATGAAGTCCACCGCATCCCATTCGACATGCGTGGTGCCATTGCGCCACGGCGTCTTGAGCTGATACCGCACCCTACCCTGCGGTGAGATCGACAGCCGCT
>NZ_JASCOP010000270.1:0-386 GCF_029959395.1 Stenotrophomonas sp. PS02300 | reverse complement strand
GTGCGGGGGTACGGGGGGCGCCGTGAACCCATCCATGGGGGCTCTTGCGAAACATCCATGTTTCGCAAAGCCCCCGTACCCCCGCACCCGCCGACCCTCTGACGGTTGGTCGATAGCCATCGGAGGTCGAAAGACGTTTCGATCTGTTCCATGCGTTACCGGGCGCGGACCGTACAACGGCAGTCGTTTGGGAACCGACCCTACCGTGCCCACGACGCCGTCTGATTCGCGTAGAGCCACGCCCTGCGTGGCTGCTCTTTGCATCCGCGTGCGACCCACCGTCGGGGGAGGCCGGCGGGTAGCCCCCGTAGGGACTGTCAAAAACATGGATGTTTTTGACAAGCCTCCATGGATGGATTCACGGCGTGTCCCGTAGGGGGCTGCCC
>NZ_JASCOP010000026.1:0-39495 GCF_029959395.1 Stenotrophomonas sp. PS02300 | reverse complement strand
CCGGGACGCCGCCGACACTGTACCCCCGGCCCCGCCCCCCGCCCGGCGACCCGCCGGGCGCCGCCCGGCGGTACGGTAGAATGTCCCTCTTTATTGAATAACCTGCCGATCATGAGCCACTACGAAGGCGATCTCCGGACACCGGAACAGGCCCGTTTCGCCATCCTCGCCAGCCGCTGGAATGCCCGCATCACCGACGTGCTGGTGGCCGGCGCGCGCCAGAGCCTGGCCGGCAACGGGATCCAGGAAGCAGCCATCGACGTGATCCGGGTGCCCGGCGCGTGGGAACTGCCGCTGGTGGCCGCGCGCCTGGCGGCGGCGCATGAACATGCCGCGATCATCGCCCTGGGCTGTGTGATCCGTGGCGACACCCGCCACTACGAACACGTGGCCGACCGCTGCGCCGAAGGCCTGATGCGCGTGCAGCTGGACTTCGGCGTGCCGGTGCTCAATGGCGTGCTGGCGGTCGAACGGGCCGAGGATGCCGAGGCCCGCGCCGGTGGCAGCCACGGCAACAAGGGTGAGGAAGCCGCACTGACGGCGTTGGAAATGGTCAATCTTCTGGAGCAGTTGCCGTGAACAAGTCAAACCCGGGCAAGCCCTCCGGCAAGCCGGTCCGCCGCGATGGCATCGACCCGGTGCTGCGCTCGCGCGCGCGCCGTCGTGCCCTGCAGGCGATCTACGCCTGGCAGATCTCCGGCGGCAACGCACAGTCGGTGGTCGCCCAGTTCGCCCACGAGCAGGCGCGCGAAATCGCCGACCTGGCGTACTTCGAAGCACTGGTGCACGGCGTGCTCGACCACAAGAAGGACCTGGACGAAGCGCTGCTGCCGTTCGTGGACCGCAGCATCGACGAAGTGGACGCCATCGAACGCGCCGCGCTGCGCGTGGCCGCGTTCGAGCTGCGCTACCGCATGGACGTGCCGTACCGCGTGGTGATCAACGAAGCCATCGAGTCGACCAAGAAGTTTGGTTCCGAACACGGCCACACCTACGTCAACGGCGTGCTGGATCGCGCTGCGGTGGAGTGGCGCAAGGTCGAAAGCGGGCACTGAGCCGGGTCGGGGAACGCACATGTCCCTCGCCGAATTCTCCCTGATCGAACGCATCCGCACGCGCACCCGCGCGCGTGCCGATGTGGTGCTCGGCATCGGCGACGATGCCGCGCTGCTGCAGCCGCGTGCCGGCGAGCAGCTGGTGGTCACCGCCGATACGCTCAACAGCGGCGTGCATTTCCCGGCTGAAACCCCGCCCTACGACATCGGCTGGAAGACCCTGGCGGTCAACCTGTCCGACCTCGCCTCGATGGGCGCGCGGCCGGCGTGGTGTGTGCTCGCGCTGTCGCTGCCCGACGCGGATCCGGAATGGGTGGACGCGTTTGCCGACGGCTTCTTCGCCCTGGCCGACGCCCACGACATCGTGCTGATCGGGGGCGACACCACGCGCGGGCCGTTGTCCTTGTCGGTGACGGCGATGGGGCAGGTGGCGCCCGGCACCGCACTGCGCCGCGATGGCGCACGGGTGGGTGACGATGTCTGGGTCAGTGGCACGCTCGGCGATGCCGCCGTGGCCCTGCGCGCCTGGCAGGGCGGCACCCTCGACGTGCGCCGCACGTCCGACGATGCGCAGGTCGACTTCCTGCGCCAGCGCCTGGCCCGCCCCACGCCGCGCGTGGCGCTAGGCTGCGCGCTGGCGGGTGTGGCGCATGCAGCGGTCGACATTTCCGATGGCCTGCTGGCCGACCTGGGCCACATCTGCGAACGCAGTGGCGTCGGTGCCGAGCTCGACCCCGAACGCCTGCCGGTATCACCGGCCGCACGCGCCCGCGTCGGTCAGTCGCATGCCCGTGAGGCAGCGCTGCGTGGCGGCGACGATTACGAACTCTGTTTCACCGCAGCGCCGGCCCAGCGCACTGCCATCGACGCCCTGGCCACGCGGCTTGCACTGCCGCTTACCCGCATCGGCGAGATCGTGCCAGGCCACGGCGTCAGCACCGGCAGCGATGCCACCGGCCCGCGCGGCTACGAGCACTTCACCGAACTGTAGGCGGCAACACCTTGCCCGGATTGAGGATGCCATCCGGATCCAGTGCCGATTTGATCGCCCGCATCGCCGCCAGCGTGGCCGGTGAAAATGCCTGCGCCATGAAGTCGCGTTTGGCCAGGCCGATCCCATGCTCGCCCGACAGCGTGCCGCCCAGTGCCAGGGTCAGTTCGAAGATCTTCGGCAGCGCTGCCTGCGCACGCGCGTTCTCGTCCGCATCGTCCGGGTGGTACAGGATGTTCACGTGTAGGTTGCCGTTGCCGGCGTGGCCGAAGGTGACAATGGTCAGCGTGTACTGCCGTGCCAGCGCCTGCACACCGGCCACCAGGTCGGGAATCCGCGACACCGGCACCACCACGTCTTCGTTGATCTTGCCCGGCGCGATGCTGCGCAGCGCAGGCGACAGCGCCTTGCGCGCGGCCCACAGCTTCTCGCGCGCACTGCCTTCCATCGCCACGTCCAGCGCCAGCATGCCGTCGCCTTCGGCAGCCGTGGCCAGGGCCTGCAGCAGATAGGGCAGGGTGTCGTGGTCCCCATCGGCTTCGACCAGCAGCATCGCACCGGCCTCGGGCACGTCGGCGCCATTGCGGCGCAGCAGCTCCAGGCTGCGCGCGTCCATGAATTCCAGGCGGGTGGGCACCACCGGCTGCGCCATCAGGCGCGACACCGCCGACGCGGCCGCATTCGCATCGCGGTACAGCACCCGCAGCCCGGCCTGCGTGACCGGCAACGGAGTCAGCTTCAGCGTGGCTTCCACGATCAGGGCCAGGGTGCCTTCGCTGCCCACCAGCAGGTGGGTCAGGTCGTAACCGGTGGCGTCCTTGGTATAGGCACCGCCGCACTGGATCAGCTCGCCCGCGCCGGTCACCGCGACCAGCCCGAGCACGTTGTCGCGGCTGGTGCCGTACTTCACCGCGCGTGGGCCGCCTGCGTTACAGGCCAGGTTGCCGCCGATGCTGCATATATCGGCACTGGACGGGTCCGGTGCCCAGAACAGTCCGTGCTCGACCAGCGCATGCTGCAGGTCGCCGTTGAGCACGCCCGGTTCCACCACCGCGCAGCGGTTGCCCGGCTGGATGTCGAGGATGCGGTTCATGCGCGCGAACGACAGCACGATGCTGCCGTTGACCGGCACCGCTGCGCCGGTGGTGCCGGTGCCGGCGCCGCGTGCCACCACCGGCACGCCATGGGCGCGGCAGGCGCGCACGATCTGCACAACCTGCTCGCGGTCGTGCGGGAGCGCCACGCCATTGGGCAGCGCATGCCGCCAGGAGTTGTCCTGCGCATGTGCGGCCAACGTGGTGGCATCGGTGCGCCAGCCATCACCGAGCAGTGCCTGCAGGGTGGTGGCAAATTCAGCAGGCAGGGTCGTCGTCATTGCAGCCATCCGGTAGCGCGGCCCATGGGGCGGCCCTCAAAGTCATCGATCGAAACCACAGTCTTCCAGCCGGAACGCATCGCGCAACCAGTCCAGGCGCGGCGGGTCGCCACTGGCATCGATCACGTCGAAACGGCAGGCGCCCTGCGCCAGCGCTGGATGCGACTGCAGGAACAGCTGCGCGGCCAACACCAGTTTGCGCCGCTTGCGCAGGTCCACCGAAGCCGCGCCGCCACCAAAATCGGCAGTGGCGCGATAGCGCACTTCCACGAATACGGTGGTGTCGCCGTCGCGCATCACCAGATCCAGCTCACCGCCCTTGTAGCGGACATTGCGGGCGATCGGGGCCAGCCCGGCACGCCGCAGGTGCGCCAGCGCGGCGGTTTCCACCGCCGCCCCGCGCTGTGCCCGCTGGGTGGGCATGGCCTCAGTTGTTGCTCACCGGCATCGGCCGGCCACCGCTGAAGGTCGACCACGCCGGCACGCGCAGCACGTTGCCGTTGCTGTCCAGGAACAGGGTGCCGGTGGCACCCGCCAGGCCGCCTTCGGTGGCCACCTTGTCCAGGTAGGCGCTGATCTTCCAGGCGTCGAAGCCGAACGCGAACAGGCGACCGGCCGCACCACGCGCGGTCGGCAGGATCTGCCCGGCGGTCGCCGCCGACGGCAGTCCGGCCACGCCGCGCACGTTCCAGGCTTCGTTCGGGTAGACGATGCCGTCCAGCGCCATGTCTTCTTCCGGCTTGCCGGTGCCCAGGGTCAGCTGCGAGGTGCCCACGCGGCTGGCGCCGCCCGCGCCGGCCAGCGCCAGCTGCGGGGCCAGTGCGCGGGCCTGCGGTGCCTTCACCGCCAGCAGCACGCCGTCCACCGCGCCAGCGGCACGCACCTGCGCGCCGATATCGCCCACGGTCTCGCCCACGCCCACGGTCGCCAGTACCTGGCCGCCGCGCTGGGTGAAACGCTCGCGGAAGGCGGCGGCGGTACGGCGGCCGTTGTCGTCATTGCTGTGGAGCACCAGCACCTTGCTGCGTTCGCGGCTGCGCAGGTATTCGGCGGCGATGATGCCGTCGTCTTCCGGCGCCAGCGAGAAACCGGCGCTGCCGGCCGGCGGGCTGCTCTTGCCACGGTTCAGCGCCAGCACCGGCACCGGCAGTTCGGTGCGGCCGAACACGGCGTCCACCTCGTCGCGGCCCAGCGGCCCGACGATGAAGTCCACACCGGCAACGACGGCCTTGTCATACGCGGCCACGGCGCCGGCCGGGGTGCCGGCGGTATCGATGAACTGGATGTCCGGGCGCTGCCGGCTTTCGCCGTAGTAGCCGCTGAGCAGGCCGTCGCGCACCGGCTGCGCGGCGGTGGCCAGGCGGCCGCTGAGCGGCAGCAGCACGGCCATCTTCACCGGCGGGCGGTACCCATCGCTCATTGCCGGCGGGCGCTTGCTGGTGTCGAACTGGGCCACGCCATCGCGGTCGAACGGGCGCGGCAACGGCAGGCCACGCGCGATCAGGGCGCGGCCTGCGAAGTTGTACAGGGGCTCGTTGGCCGGCAGCGCGGCGGCGCGGGCACGCAGGGTGGCATCGTCCAGCGTGCCGAGCAGCCCGGCGATGGCCTGCTGGTTGTCGGTGCGGGCCTGGCCGGTCAGCGCGGCGTGCGCGCGGGCGCGTTCGGTGGCCGCGCCGATCGCATCGCCGGTGGCCTGCAGCGCGTTGGCGCGGGCCAGCTGCCAGCGCGTGCGCAGCGGCGGCGCCACGGTGTCGGAGGATTCCTTCAGGAACGCCAGTGCCTGCGCCGGCTGCTTGTCGGCCAGGGCCAGCTCGGCGCTGGTCAGGTGGAAGCGCTGCAGGCTGGCGCCGCTGAGCTGGCGCGCGGCGACCTGGGCCAGCAGGCTGCGCGCGCGGGCGTTGTCGCCGGCCTCGTGCCAGGCGAAGGCCGCATCGGCCAGCGCGGCGCTGCGGGCGTTGCCGCGCAGGGTGTTGGCCAGTGCTTCCAGCTGTACGGCGGCATCACGCGGCTTGCCCTGGTCGATCAGCGCCAGTGCCTGGCTCTGCGCCGGCGATTCCGGGGCGCTGGTCAGGCTGGTCGTGGCGCAGCCGGCAAGCAGCAGCAGCGACAACGACAGGGCGGAGATCCGTGCGGCGGGCTTGTTCATGATCAGGTCCATTCGAGGGTGGCTCGTACACGTTAGGATTCTACCCTTGACCTGTGAGTGCCGTTGCGATGAGTGCTGTCCCTACGCTGTATGTCGTTGCCACCCCGATCGGCAACCTGTCCGACCTGACGCCGCGGGCGCAGGAGGTGCTGCGTTCGGTGGCCGCGATCTGCGCCGAGGACACCCGCCGCAGCGGCCAGCTGCTGGCCCACTTCGGCATCCAGCAGCCGCTGGTGGCGCTGCACGACCACAACGAGGAAGTGCTGGCCCAGCGCATCGTGGCGCGGCTGCAGGCGGGCGAATCGCTCGCGCTGGTCAGTGACGCGGGCACGCCGCTGGTCAGCGACCCCGGCTACCGGCTGGTCCGTGCCGCGCGCGAAGCCGGCATCCGGGTCAGTCCGGTGCCCGGGGCCTGCGCGGCCATTGCCGCGCTCAGCGTGGCTGGCCTGCCCAGCGACCGCTTCACCTTTGAAGGCTTCCTTCCGGCCAAGGGGTCCGGCCGCCGCGAACGCCTGCAGGCGCTGGCAGGGGAAACCCGCACGCTGGTGTTCTATGAATCCTCACACCGCATCGCGGAGTCGCTCGCGGACATGGTTGCCGCATTCGGCGCGACGCGACCGGCGGTGCTGGCGCGCGAACTGACCAAGCTGTTCGAGACCGTGCTCGACGGCGACCTGGCCAGCCTGCTGCAGCAGGTCGAAGCCGACGACAACCAGCGCAAGGGCGAATTCGTGGTGATGGTGCAGGGCGCGGCCAACGACGAAGAAGCCCAGCTCGCCCAGGGCCGCCGCCTGTACGCCAAACTCAGCGAACACCTGCCGCCCTCGACGGCAGCCAAACTGGCCGCCGAACTCACCGGCGCGCCGCGAAAAGCCCTCTACGGCTCATAACGACGTATCCCGATTCCAGCGGTGCCCGTAACGGTTCGTAGTGCCAGGCCCTGCCTGGCAACCGCGCAACGCGCGGCTCAAAATTCCGGAGCCGGACCAATAAGGTGTTAACCTACGGTTGGCAGAGTCGGCCAGGCAGTCGCGTCATTCCTTCGGGAATGCCGAGGAAAGTCCGGGCTCCGCAGGGCAAGGTGCCAGGTAACGCCTGGGCGGCGCGAGCCGACGGAAAGTGCAACAGAAAGATACCGCCTACGTTCCCTTCGGGGAGCCGGTAAGGGTGAAATGGTGCGGTAAGAGCGCACCGCGAGTCTGGCAACAGACCGGCACGGCAAACCCCACCTGGAGCAAGACCAAATAGGGTCCTCATGGCGCGGCCCGCGTCGGGACCGGGTAGGTTGCTTGAGCGCCACGGTGACGTGGCGCCTAGAAGAATGACTGTCCACGACAAAACCCGGCTTATCGGCCGGCTCTGCCGCTTTTTCCGCCGACGGCGGAAAAAGCGCCCAACATCTGCGGCGCAGATGTCGGGTCCCCGGGGCATATCCCCAATTCCCCGCGCCTGTCGGCGCGCCCCCTTTACTAAAGGGGGCTCCCCGTTCGTCAGGATTGCGGGCCCATCCGGTACTGGGCCGCTGAGATGAACTGGCTGAAGGCCTCGCACCAGACCACGACGGTGGTGTAATCGTCGATGTCGACGTGATCGGGCACGTCCAGCAGGAAGCGGTTGAAGGTCTTTACGTCACCGATCAGCGTGGCCTCCTTCTTGATCCGCAGGAAGTCGCCCCGGGTGTCGACGAACTCGCGCGACAGGTACACCTTGTAATCCGGGCCGGGGGCCATGCGGCCATCGAAGGCGATGCGGTCGTGGCTCACGCTGACCCTGCCGTCGGCCCAGTGCACTGCGTCGCTGCCTTTGAGGTCACGGCGGAAGCGGGCTTCATGGGTGCTGTTGGCCATCGCCTCGGCCACGCTGGACGCGCTGGGCCCATCGGGTGCAGTGAGGATCGGCAGCAGGTAGACGCCGCTGCCGAAGCCTGCGGCCAGGGTCAGCACGTGGGTGGCAAGGAACAGGGTGAGTCGTCGATTCATCAAGGGTCTCGGCTGGAAGGCGCCAACGGCGCCGGTACCAGACAAGAGCGGCGAGCGGGCTGGATCGATCCGCGCCGCGCGCCGCTTCATTCACCCTGCAGCGGGGCTGGGCAGTGGCCCGGGCGTGCCGACCGTGAGCGCGGTTTCGCCGATGCACGCGCCCGACGGGTCGAAGCGCCGCTCGCGGATGAAGCCTTGGCCCTGCGCGTCCAGCGCGATCACGGTGCTGGCCCGGGTGCCGTATTCCGGGCTGCGGATGAAGGCGGCCGACAGCCAGCGCTCGCGTTCCAGGCCAATGCCGGTGTCGGGCAGGCGGGCGTCGTCGGCGCGGTTCTCGTTGGCCAGCGCCGCCCACAGCGGCGCGAGATCCTCGCGGCCTGCATCCACCCAGGCCTGCACGGCGGCATTCAAGGCCAGGGTCTTCGGCCACGGCGCATCCAGCGGACCGTTGGACATGCCATGGATACCCGGGGCCAATGCCTGGCGCAGCAGCGGGTGGTTGCCCAGGAACTGGCAGCTGTCCCTATCGGCCAGCAGCAGGTTGAACGGGGCAAAGGCCGGCGCGTTGCCGGCCAGGGTGTCGGCAAACGCGGCCGCGGAACCGGTGCCGCGCAGGTAGTCGGCCACCAACGCACCGCGTGACGGGCCGGTCTGCCGGGCCAGCGGGTCGCGCACGTTGGTCACCACCGCCATCCGCCCGTCCAGGCCCACGCCGGCCCAGGTGCCGCCGGAGCGCAGGTCGCGCCCGGCCAGCACGCCGAGGTCGGGGGCTGGCCACGCGGCCAGCCCGGCGGTCGGGCGCGCATGGAATTCATCGCGGTTGCCGGCCATCAGCAACTGCCAGCGGGGGTGGACCTTCCAGGCCAGGGCGAGCAGACACATGCCGCGCATTGTGCCGGTTTGCGCACGAACGGGCCGGATGCGGCGTGAGGGCCGATGAATGCGCGGCGATGTTTCACGCGCTCTCCACACCCCTGAACTTCGGCCCAATCTCAAAAAATGAGACGAAACAGCAACTTGTGGATAAGCCTTGAACAAGTCTCTAAACATTGCTGCAAGCCCTTGATGTCCAAGGTGATTTCCCCTTCGCAAAACTGTTGACAACCCAATCGGCACTGCTAAGGTGGGCAACAGAGGAGAAACCGGGTTTTTTGTGGTTTTTCGTGGTTCAATGTTTCACCGGGCGAAGGAAAAGGTGCACGCGTCGTGTTTCAAGGCGAGACGGCCATCACGGTTGACGATAAAGGACGCATGGCGGTTCCCACCGCGCATCGCGACCTCGTCGCGCGTGTGAGCAACAACCGCCTGGTCCTGACCTACAACCCCTTCGAGTCCGGCTGCCTCTGGCTGTACGCCGAACAGGAGTGGGAGCGGGTCCGCGACGACGTCATGGCCAAGCCCAACACACAGCGCGTCGTGCGCCTGCTGCAACAGAAGCTGGTCGGTTCGGCCGCGCATCTGGAGCTGGATGGCAACGGCCGCATCAGTATTCCGGCAAGCCACCGCGGCGCTGTTGGCATTGAAAAGAAGGCGGTGTTGCTCGGCATGGGCGACAAATTCGAATTGTGGAGCGAGCAGGCTCATCGCGCATTGATCCAGCAGACGTTGTCTGACGGGGATCTGGGCGATGGGTTGCTCGACCTGAAGTTGTGACCCGGGGTGCCCGGGTGCGCGGAGGCGCGCAGGCCGGTCACCTTCCGGTGTCGCAGTCGCCGGCGGGCCATCTGCCGGTGCTGTACACGCAGGTCCTGGAAGGCCTGGGGGTGATCGAAAACGGAACGTATCTCGATGGCACGTTTGGTCGTGGCGGCCACGCCCGCGGCGTGCTCGAGCAACTCGGTCCTGGAGGCCGGCTGCTGGTCATGGACAAGGATCCGGAGGCAATCGCGGTAGCCGAGCGTGATTTCGCGCCGGACCCGCGCGTCTCGATCTTCCGTGGCAGCTTCGCCGACCTGCTGCACTGGAACGCAACCGCCGACGGCCTGGACGGGGTGCTGTTCGACCTCGGTGTGTCCTCGCCGCAGCTGGACGTGGCCGAGCGCGGTTTCAGCTTCGGCAAGGACGGCCCGCTGGACATGCGCATGGACCCGGACAGTGGCGAAAGCGCGGCGCAGTGGCTCAACCGCGTCGAAGAACGCGAACTGATGGACGTGCTGTGGACCTATGGCGAAGAGCGCCAGGGGCGCCGCATCGCCCGCGCGATCATCGCCCGCCGCGACAAGCAGCCGTTCACCCGCACCGCCGAACTGGCCGAGCTGATCGCCTCGGTGATGCCGCGTGGCAAGGACAAGATCCACCCGGCCACGCGCAGCTTCCAGGCCATCCGCATCCACATCAACCGCGAACTGGCCGACCTTGAAGCCGGCCTGGACGCGGCGATGGCGCGGCTCAAGCCCGGTGGCCGGCTGGCGGTGATCAGCTTCCATTCGCTGGAAGACCGCATCGTCAAGCAGTTCATGAACCGCCACGCCAAGGCCCCGCCGACCAATCGCCGGTTGCCCGAGCTGGCCGCGTTCGTGCCGACGCTGGACCTGGTCGGCGGCGCCATCAAGGCTGAAGATGACGAGCTGGCGGTCAACCCGCGCTCGCGCAGCGCCGTGCTGCGCGTGGCCGAAAAGCGCGGGGTGGCGTGATGAGCCGCCTGCTGCTGGTCGTGCTGCTGGCCTGCACCATCGCCTCGGCGATCGGTGTGGTGTTCATGCGCCACCGCCACCGGCAGACCTTCGTCGAGCTGTCGCGCGTGGAGCGCGCCCGCGACGAACTCAACATTGAATTCGGCCGCCTGCAGCTGGAGCAGGCGACCCTGGCCGAAGCCACGCGCGTGGACCGCGTGGCCCGCGAGCGGCTGGGCATGAAGTTCCCCGAAGCGGCCGATGTCGTGGTGGTGCGGCCATGAACAAGACCGGCCGCAACCGCACCCGCAACGCCTTCAACCTGCGCCAGCGCCTGAAGTGGGTCGGCCTGGCGCTGGGCCTGTGTTCGGTGTCGCTGGTGGGGCGCGCAGCGTACGTGCAGATCATCAACAGCGATTTCTACCAGCGCCAGGGCGAAGCCCGCTACCTGCGCGAGCTGCCGATCAACACCTCGCGCGGCATGATCACCGACCGCAACGGCGAGCCGGTGGCGGTGTCCACCCCGGTGGCCTCGATCTGGGTCAACCCGCAGGAGCTGATGCGCTCGCCGGACCGCATTCCGGAACTGGCCACCGCGCTGGGCATGCCGCTGGATGAGTTGTCCACCAAGCTCAGCCAGAAGGCGGACAAGGAATTCATGTACCTGCGCCGCCGGATCAATCCCGACGACGCCGAGAAAGTGGTCGCCCTGAAGATCCCGGGCGTGGCCTCGCAGCGCGAATTCCGCCGCTTCTACCCGCAGGGTGAAGCCATGGCGCACGTGCTGGGCTTCACCAACATCGACGACCGCGGCCAGGAAGGGCTGGAGCTGGCCTTCGACGAATGGCTGCGCGGCAAGGCCGGCGCCAAGCGGGTGATCCGCAACCGCAAGGGCGAGACCGTCGAGAGCGACCTGCTGCGCGCCGCCGAGCCGGGCAAGGACCTGACCCTGAGCATCGATCGCCGCATCCAGTTCCTGGCCTTCAAGGAACTGCGCAACGCGCTGATCGAGAACAAGGCCGCCGGCGGTTCGATGGTGATCATGGACGTGGCCACCGGTGAAGTGCTGGCCATGGTCAACCTGCCGACCTACAACCCCAATGCGGTGGGCGGCGCTGCGCCGGACACCCGCCGCAACCGCGCCGTGACCGACCTGGTCGAGCCGGGTTCGACCATGAAGCCGCTGACCATCGCCTCGGCGCTGCAGTCCGCCGTGGTCACCAAGGACACCACGGTCGATACCAACCCGGGCTACATGGCGATCGGCCGCTACACCATCAAGGACGTGCCACGGAACAACGGCGTGCTCAACGTCACCGGCGTGATCACCCGCAGCTCGAACATCGGCGCGGCCAAGATCGCGGCCAAGATGCCGGACCAGGTGTTCTACGACCACGTGCACAGCTTTGGCTATGGCAGTGCGCCGCACAGCGGGTTCCCCGGCGAATCGGCCGGCGTGCTGCCGCGCCCGGCCCGCTGGAGCGGTTCGTCGAAGACCACCATGTCCTACGGCTATGGCCTGAATGTCACCCCGCTGCAGATCGCCACGGCGTACTCGGCGCTGGGCAACGGCGGCAAGCTGATCGCGCCGACCTTCGTCAAGGGCCAGCGCAACGAAGGCAAGCAGATCATCGACGAGAAGATCGCCAAGGAAGTCGTGGCGATGATGGAAACCGTGGTCACCCAGGGCGGCGCCAAGCAGGCGGCCGTGCTGGGCTACCACGTGGCCGGCAAGACCGGCACCGCGCGCAAGGCCGGCCCCGGCGGCTACGAGCGCGGCCATTACAACGCGCTGTTCGCCGGCGTGGTGCCGGCCAGCAACCCGCGCTTTGCCACGGTGATCGTGATCAACGACCCGCAGGCCGGCAAGTACTACGGCGGCCTGGTGTCCGCGCCCGTGTTCCACAACGTCATGGAAGGCGCGCTGCGCCTGATGGACGTGCCGCCGGACGACATCGATTCCTGGCTGGCTGCCCAGCAGTCGGGAAAGATGGGCCATGCCGCGTCCTCGCTGCCGACCCCGCCGCCGGCCGAGACGGTCGTTGCCCCGGACGCCGCCGCTGAATTCGATGCCGCGCTGCCCAGCGCGCACGCCACGTTGCCGCCCGCGCAGGGAGGCACGCAATGAGCCAGATGATGTTGCTTTCGCAGTTGCTTCCCGATGTGGTGCTGAGCCACGACCCGTCCATCACCGGCTTGGTGCTGGACAGCCGCGCGGTGCGCCCCGGCAATGCCTTCGTCGCGATTGCCGGCTTCGGCGCGCACGGGCTGGGCTTTGTCGACCAGGCCCGCGCCGCCGGTGCGGCCGCCATCCTGTTCGAACCGCCGGCCCCGGCGGAACTGCCGGCCCCGGCCGACGCCATCGCCGTGCCGGGCCTGCGCACGCGCATGGGCGGCATGGCCGACCAGTTCCACGGCCATCCGTCGCGTGCGATGACCATGGTCGGGGTGACCGGCACCAACGGCAAGACCTCCACCGTGCAGCTGCTGGCCCAGGCCTGGCACCTGCTCGGCACCGCCAGTGGCAGCATCGGTACGCTGGGCGTGGGCCTGTACGGCGATGTGGTGCCGACCGGCTTCACCACGCCGCTGGTGCTGCAGATGCACGAAGTGCTGGCGCAGCTGCGTGACCAGGGCGCCAAGGCCGTGGCCATGGAAGTGAGCTCGCATGCGCTCGACCAGGGCCGCGTGGATGCCGTGCACTACGACGTGGCGGTATTCACCAACCTCACCCGCGACCATCTCGATTACCACGGCGACATGGCCCAGTACGGCGCGGCCAAGGCCAAGCTGTTCCATCGCGCCGGCCTGAAGGCCGCCGTGGTGAACCTGGATGACAGCTTCGGCAGCGAACTGCTGCGCACGGTCGATGCCGGCATCGCCCGGATCGGGGTCAGCTCGCGCGGTGCGCAGCAGGCCACGCTGCGCGCCGACTCGCTCAAGCTCGATGGTCGGGGCATCGCCTTCGACCTGGTGGTGGACGGTGCGCGCCATCCGGTGCAGTCGCCGCTGCTGGGCCGCTTCAACGTGGACAACCTGCTGGCCGTGGCCGGCGTGCTGCACGCGCTGGGCCATGCCCCGGCGGCGATTGCCGCACTGGTGTCGCAGCTGCAGCCGATCGCCGGGCGCATGAACCGCCTCGGCGGCGAGCGCGGCCTGCCGACCGTGGTGGTTGATTACGCACATACCCCCGACGCACTCGAACAGGCACTGCAGAGCCTGCAGGGCCACCTGCAGGGCAGGCTGTTCTGCGTGTTCGGCTGTGGCGGCGAGCGCGACGCGGGCAAGCGCCCGCAGATGGCGGCCATCGCCGAGCGCCTGGCCCAGCAGGTGATCGTCACCGACGACAACCCGCGCGGCGAAGATGGCGACGCGATCGTGGCCGACATCCTGGCCGGATTCACCGCGCCGGACGCGGTCACCGTGCAGCGCAACCGCGCGCGCGCGATCGGCCTGGCGGTGAAGCTGGCCGGCCCGGGCGACATCGTGCTGCTGGCCGGCAAGGGCCACGAGCCCTACCAGGAAGTGCGCGGGGTCAAGCACGACTTCGACGACACCCTGGTGGCCGCCGCCGCACTCAACGCCAAGGAGGCCATCCTGTGAAGCGCACGCCGCTCTCGCTGATCGCCCACTGGGCCGGTGGTGACATCCATGGCGATGACACCGCCATCGACGCCATCAGCAACGACACCCGCACCCTGGCACCCGGCAGCCTGTACGTGGCACTGCGTGGCGAGCGCTTCGACGGCCATGATTTCGCCGCCGATGCGGTGGCCCGTGGCGCCAGCGCGATGCTGGTCGAGCGCCTGCTGGACGTGGCCGTGCCGCAGATCGTGGTCGGCGACAGCGAACACGCACTGGGCCGCATTGCCGCCGGCATGCAGCGCGACCGCGCCGCACGCGTATTCGCCATCACCGGCAGCAACGGCAAGACCAGCGTCAAGAGCCTGCTGCTGGCGATCCTGGAACAGGTCGCGCGCGAGCAGCGTGCGGTGGTGTACGCCAACCCGGGCAACCGCAACAACGAGATCGGCCTGCCGCTGGCGGTGATCGATGCGCCTGAAGATGCCGACTACGCCATCTACGAGATGGGCGCCGGCAAGCCGGGTGACATCGCCTACCTCACCGACATCGCGCGCCCGCAGTACGCCCTGGTCAACAACATCGCCCCGGCACACCTGGAGCGGATGGGCAGCCTGCAGGGCGTGGCCAGCACCAAGGGCGCCATCTACGCCGCGCTGCCGGCCGATGGGGTGGCGGTGATCAACGCCGACGACGCCTTCGGCATCTGGTTCGAACAGCACATCGTCGGCCAGCCGCCGCGCAGCCGCGTGCTGCGCTATGGCCTGGACCACAGCGCCGACGTGACCGCGCAGGACATCCGCGCGACCGCCGAGGGCAGCCGCTTCCTGCTGGCCAGCCCGGCTGGCAGCGTGGATATCGCCCTGGCGTTGCCGGGCCGCCACAACGTCAGCAATGCCCTGGCCGCCGCGTCGCTGGCGCTGGCGGCCGGCATCGGCCTGGCCTCGATCGCCGCCGGCCTGGCCCGCGCCGAACCGGTGCCCGGCCGCCAGATCGCGCACCGGCTGCCCAATGGCGCCGTGCTGATCGATGACAGCTACAACGCCAACCCCGGTTCGCTGGCCGCGGCCATCGACGCGCTCGCCGCGTCGAAGGACGAAGCCTGGCTGGTGCTGGGCGACATGCGCGAACTCGGCCCGGATGGCGAGGCGCTGCACGCGCAGGCCGGCCGCCGCGCCCGCGATGCCGGCCTGAAGCGGTTGTACACGCTGGGCACGTTGAGCGCGGCCGCATCGCAGGCGTTCGGCGACGGTGGTCGCCACTTCCAGAGCCACGACGCCCTGGCGGCTGCGCTGGCCGACGAACTGCATGCTGGCGTGCGCTGCCTGGTCAAGGGCTCGCGCGGCAGCGCCATGGACAAGATTGTAAAAGCGCTGCTGGCGCGAGGAGAGGAAACCCCCCATGTTGCTTGAACTGGCCCGATGGTTGCAGCAGTTGGAGAGCCTGTTCGGGCTGTTCGGCTACCTGACTCTGCGAGGCATCCTGGCCGCGCTTACCGCGCTGTTCCTGTCGCTGTGGCTCGGCCCGGCGATGATCCGCAAGCTGGCCCAGTTCAAGGGCGGCCAGCCGATCCGCAAGGACGGCCCGCAGACCCACTTCTCCAAGGCCGGCACGCCGACCATGGGCGGTTCGCTGATCCTGCTCACCATCACCCTGTCGGTGCTGCTGTGGGCCGACCTGCGCAACCGCTACGTGTGGGTGGTGCTGGCGGTGATGCTGTGCTTCGGCGCGATCGGCTGGTACGACGACTGGATCAAGATCGTGCGCCGCGACCCGAACGGCCTGAAGTCGCGCTGGAAGTACCTGCTGCAGTCGATCTTCGGCCTGGCCGCCGGCCTGTTCCTGTTCTACACCGCCGACGTGCCGGCCGCGCTGACCTTCTACATCCCGATGTTCAAGTCGGTGGCGCTGCCGCTGGCGGGCATCAGCTTCGTGGCCATTGCCTACTTCTGGATCGTCGGCTTCTCCAACGCGGTCAACCTGACCGACGGCCTGGACGGGCTGGCGATCATGCCGACCGTGCTGGTGGCCTGCGCGCTGGGCGTATTCGCCTATGCCTCGGGCAACGTGGTGTTCTCCAACTACCTGCAGATCCCGCAGATTCCCGGTGCGGGCGAACTGGTGATCATCTGCGCGGCCATCGCCGGCGCGGGCCTGGGCTTCCTGTGGTTCAACACTTACCCGGCCATGGTGTTCATGGGCGATATCGGCGCGCTGGCGCTGGGTGCGGTGCTGGGCACCATCGCGGTGATCACCCGCCAGGAACTGGTGCTGGTGATCATGGGCGGCGTGTTCGTGATTGAAACGCTGTCGGTGATGATCCAGGTCGCCTCGTTCAAGCTGACCGGCAAGCGCGTGTTCCGCATGGCGCCGATCCACCACCACTTCGAACTCAAGGGCTGGCCCGAGCCGCGCGTGATCGTGCGCTTCTGGATCATCTCGGTGGTGCTGGTGCTGATCGGCCTGGCCACGTTGAAGGTCCGCTGATGAACGACCTGTCGCGCCAGGCAACCCGCCTTGAAGCCATCGGAGGCCACTTCGACAAGTGGCTGCTGGGCGCGATCATCGCGCTCACCGGGCTGGGCGTGGTGATGGTCGCGTCGAGCTCGATCGCCCTGATGAGCAGCCCGTTCTACTACCTCAACCGCCACCTGATCTTCCTGGCGGTGGGTATCGTGCTGGCCGGCCTGGCCATGCGCACCGAGCTCAAGAGCATCGAGCAGTACAACCAGATGCTGCTGCTGGGCTGCTTCGCCCTGCTGGTGGTGGTGTTCATTCCCGGCCTGGGCAGCAGCGTCAACGGCGCCCGGCGCTGGATCAACCTGGGCTTCTCCAAGTTCCAGACCGTCGAAGCGGTGAAGGTGCTCTACATCGTGTGGCTGTCCAGCTACCTGGTGCGCTTCCGCGACGAGGTCAACGCCACCTGGCCGGCGATGCTCAAGCCGCTCGGCGTGGCCGGCGCGCTGGTGGTGCTGCTGCTGCTGCAGCCCGACTTCGGTTCCTCGACCCTGCTGCTGGCGATCACCGCCGGCATGCTGGTGCTGGGCGGGGTGAACCTGCCGCGGATGTCGATGCCGATCGTGTTCGGGCTGGTGGCGATGAGCGCGCTGGCGATCATCGAACCGTACCGCATGCGCCGCATCACCTCCTTCTGGGACCCGTGGGCCGACCAGCAGGGCGATGGCTACCAGCTCTCCAACGCGCTGATGGCGGTGGGCCGCGGCGAGTGGACCGGCGTGGGCCTGGGCAATTCGGTGCAGAAGCTGTACTACCTGCCCGAAGCGCACACCGACTTCATCTTCTCGGTCACCGCCGAAGAGCTGGGCTTCGTCGGCACCTGCCTGATCGTGGCGCTGTACGCGCTGCTGGCTGGCCGCGCGTTCTGGATCGGCATGCGCTGCGTGGAAATGAAGCGCCACTTCTCCGGTTACATCGCCTTCGGCATCGGCCTGTGGGTAAGCATGCAGAGCTTCGTCTCGATCGGCGTGAACCTGGGCATCCTGCCGACCAAGGGCCTGACCCTGCCGCTGATTTCGTCCGGCGGTTCGAGCATCCTGATGACCTGCGTGGCGATGGGCCTGCTGCTGCGCGTGTCCTACGAACTGGACCGTGCCGAGCGCCGCCAGGCCGTGCGCATGGGCGCGGCCGAACTGGACGATGCGGCACCGGTCGATGCGCCGGCCAGTGCCAGCGCCGTGGCCGCCGCGATGCAGGACAGCCCCGCGCGCGCCTCCGCGCAGCGCGACAGCGCCCCGCGTGGCACCAGCCGCATGCAGCAGCGGATCGAACCGACCCTGGGGAGGATGGGATGAGCGCCCAGACTTCACAGCGCCCGGTGATGATCATGGCCGGTGGCACCGGCGGCCACATTTTCCCCGGCCTGGCCGTGGCCAAGGTGCTGCGCGAGCGCGGCATTCCGGTGACCTGGCTGGGCAGCATCGGTGGCATGGAAACCCGCCTGGTGCCGCAGCACGACATCCATATCGACACGCTGGCCATTAGTGGCCTGCGCGGTAAGGGCAAGCTGGCGCTGCTGACCGCGCCCGGGCGCCTGCTGCGCGCCGTGCGTTCGGCCGGCTTCCTGATCCGCGACCGCCAGCCGCGCGCGGTGATCGCCTTCGGTGGCTTCGCCTCCGGTCCGGGTGGCCTGGCCGCACGCCTGCATGGCCTGCCGCTGCTGGTGCACGAACAGAACCGGGCACCGGGCCTGACCAACCGCGTGCTGTCGCGCTTCGCGCGCCGCGTGCTGACTGGTTTCCCGGGCAGCTTCGCCCAGCGCGAAGAAGCCGTGGGCAACCCGGTGCGCGCCGAGATCGCCGCGGTTGCCGCACCCGAACAGCGCCTGGCCGGTCGCGAAGGCCCGCTGCGGGTACTGGTGCTCGGTGGCAGCCAGGGTGCACGTGCGCTCAACAACGCCGTGCCGCAGGCACTGGCCGCACTGGCGGGCAACGTCGCGGTCGACGTGCGTCACCAGAGCGGTGAAAAACTGCACGCCGAAGCGCTGCAGGCGTACCAGGACGCAGGCGTAAACGCGCGCGTCGAGCCGTTCATCGCCGACATGGCCGAAGCATTCGGCTGGGCCGACCTGGTGGTGTGCCGCTCCGGCGCGTCCACCCTGGCCGAGCTGTGCGCGGTCGGCGTGGGCAGCGTGCTGGTGCCGTTCGCGGCGGCCGTCGACGATCACCAGACCCGCAATGCGGAATACCTGGTCGAACGCGGCGCGGCCGTGTTGCTGAAGCAGGACGAAACGCTGGCCGCGCGCCTGCAGGACGTACTGCGCGATCTGTCCGAAAATTCCGCCCGCCGCATGCAGATGGCAACCGCCGCGCGTGCCCTGGCCAAGGTCGATGCCGCCGAGCGCATCGCCGACATCATTCTCGAGGAATCCAAATGAACACCGTTACGCGAGGCCGCGCATGATCCGCCGCCTGCACGACACCAATGACCTGGTGCGCGCCTTCCCGCGCGTGCACTTCGTCGGCATCGGTGGCACCGGCATGAGCGGCATCGCCGAAGTGATGCTGACGCTGGGCTATGAAGTGTCCGGCTCGGACAACGCCGACAACGCCGCCACCCGCCGCCTGGCCGGGCTGGGCGCGCGCGTGATGCGCGGCCATTCGGCCGCCAACGTGCTGGGTACCGACTGCGTGGTGGTGTCCAGCGCGATCCGCGACGACAACCCGGAACTGATGGAAGCGCGCAGCCAGCGCATTCCGATCATGCCGCGCGCGGCCATGCTGGCCGAGCTGATGCGTTTCCGCCGCGGCATCGCGGTGGCCGGCACCCACGGCAAGACCACCACCACCAGCCTGACCGCCGCGGTGCTGAGCGAAGGCGGGCTGGACCCGACCTTCGTGATCGGGGGCCAGCTGCTCGCCGCCGGCGCCAACGCCAAGCTGGGCAGTGGCCAGTGGCTGGTGGCCGAAGCCGACGAAAGCGATGGCAGCTTCCTGCGCCTGAACCCGCTGGTGTCGGTGATCACCAATATCGATGCGGACCACCTGGAGAACTACGGCAACGACTTCTCCCGCGTGCAGGCCGCCTTCGCCGAATTCCTGCAGCGCCTGCCGTTCTACGGCCTGGCGGTGCTGTGCATCGACGACCCGGAAGTGGCCGCACTGGCCGCGCAGACCCCGCGCCATGTGATGAGCTACGGCATGAGCAGCCATGCGGACGTGCGCGCCGAGGATGTGGTCCAGGACGGCCCGCGCATGCGCTTCACCCTGCGCCTGCCCGAAGGCAGCAGCTACCCGGTCACCTTGGCGCTGCCGGGTGCGCACAACGTGCTCAATGCGTTGGCCGCCGCTGCGGTGGGCTGGCAGCTGGGCGTGGCCCCGGATGCGATCGCGCGTGCGCTGGAAAGCTTTGCCGGCATCGGCCGCCGCTTCAACGACCTGGGCATCGTCACCACCCGCACCGGTGCCAAGGTGCGCGTGATCGACGACTACGGCCACCACCCGCGTGAACTGGCTGCGGTGTTCGCCGCCGCACGCGGTGGCTGGCCGTCGCAGCGCCTGGTGGTGGCGTTCCAGCCGCACCGCTACAGCCGTACCCGTGACCAGTTCGATGCGTTCGCCGCGGTGCTGTCCGAAGTGGACGCACTGGTGCTGAGCGAGGTCTACCCGGCCGGTGAAGCGCCGATTCCCGGTGCCGATTCGCGCTCGCTGGCCCGTGCCATCCGTGCGCGTGGCCGCAGCGAGCCGGTCGTGGTCGGCCAGGCGTCGGAACTGCAGCACGTGCTGCCCGACGTGCTGCAGGACGGCGACCTGCTGTTGATGATGGGGGCGGGCGACATCGGCCACGTTGCCCACCTGGTCGCCACCGATGGCTTCAACGAGGTGCCTGCCGAATGAGCACGCTGACCTTCCCGCCGCTGCGCATCACCGACCCGGCCGTGTTCGGCCGCGTTGCCGTGCTGCTGGGCGGCACCTCCAGCGAACGCGAAGTCTCGCTGGATTCCGGCCGCAACGTCATCGAGGCGCTGCGCGCGCGCGGCGTCAACGCCACCGCGGTGGACGGCATTCCGGCGCTGGCGCTGGCGCTGGTGGAAAAGCGCTTCGACCGCGTCTTCAACATCCTGCACGGCCACAACGGTGGCGGTGAGGACGGCATCGTGCAGGGGCTGATGGAAGCCTTCGGCGTGCCGTACACCGGTTCGGACGTGCTCGGCTCGGCGCTGGGCATGGACAAGATCCGCACCAAGCAGGTGTGGCTGTCGCTGGGCCTGCCCACCCCGCAGTACCGGAAGGTGGACAGCACCAATGTGCACGCGCTGGCGGCCGAACTCGGCCTGCCGGTGGTGGTCAAGCCGGCCAACGAAGGCTCCAGCGTCGGCATCAGCCGGGTCACCGACGAGGCCGGCCTGGATGAGGCGGTCGCGCTGGCGGCCCGCTACGACGGCCAGCTGCTGATGGAGCAGATGGTGGTCGGCGACGAGCTCACCGTGGGCATCCTCGGCGACCAGGCGCTGCCGTCGATCCGCATCGTGCCCAAGGGCCAGTGGTACGACTACAACGCCAAGTACATCGCCGAAGACACCCAGTACCTGTGCCCGGGTCTTGAAGGTGACGACGAAGCGGAGATCCGCCGCATTGCGCTGGCCGCGTTCCGCGCCGCTGGCTGCCGTGGCTGGGGCCGCGTCGACGTGATGCGCGACCGCAACAGCGGCGCGTTCTACCTGCTGGAAGTGAACACCGCGCCGGGCATGACCAGCCACTCGCTGGTGCCCAAGGCGGCCGGCCAGGCCGGGATCGGCTTTGAAGAGCTGGTCTGGCGCGTGCTGGAGCAGACGTTGCCGGAAGGTTTCGGCACTTCGGAGGCTGATTACGCATGAACGCGGTGCTGCGCATCTTCGTCTGGTTGCTGGCCCTGTCGCTGGTAGCGCTGCCCGTGGTGGCGGTGCTCAACGGCTGGGTCGGTGCCGAACGCTGGCCGTTGGCCAAGCTGCGCGTGCACGGTGAATTCAAGCGGGTGCCGGCCGAGCAGCTGCAGCAGGTGGTGCTGCCGTATGCGAAGTCCGGCTTCTTCGCAGTGAAGCTGCAGGACGCGCAGGACGCCATCGAAAAGCTGCCGTGGGTGGAAAGCGCGCAGGTGCGCAAGCAGTGGCCCGACGTGCTGGAAATCACCCTGGTCGAGCACAAGCCGTTCGCGCGCTGGGGCAAGGACCGGCTGCTGTCCGAGCAGGGCAAGCTGTTTGCCACCCCGCAGAAGCTGCAGGACCTGGCGCTGCCGGACCTGGATGGCCCGGACACCCAGACCGAAGAAGTAGTGGCGCTGTACAACGACGCACGCGCGCTGTTCGCGCCGGCCGGGGTGGATGTCACCCGGGTCAGCATGGATGCGCGCGGCAGCTGGTCGCTGCAGCTGAGCAACGGCACCGAAGTAGTGGTCGGCCGCGACGATGCGCGCTCGCGCCTGCAGCGCTTCGTGCGCGTGCTGCCGCAGCTGGCCAACCAGCAGGCGCCGATCGAACGCGCCGACCTCCGATATACCAATGGTTTCACGCTGAGCTGGGGTACCCCGGCCGCGGCCGCGCCGGCCAATGTGGCGCACAGGACGCAGGACAGGACATGAATCGCAAGGGTGACAAATCGCTGATCGTCGGGCTCGATATCGGCACCTCCAAGGTGGTGGCGCTGGTCGGCGAGTACTCGCCGGGCAACCCCATCGAGGTGATCGGCATCGGTTCGCATGAGTCGCGCGGGCTCAAGCGCGGCGTGGTGGTGGACATCGAATCGACCGTGCAGTCGATCCAGCGCGCGGTCGAAGAGGCCGAGCTGATGGCCGGCTGCGAGATCCGCTCTGTGTATGCCTCCATTTCCGGCAACCACGTGCAGTGCAAGAACTCGCCCGGGATCGTGCCGATCCGCGACGGCGAAGTGACCTGGGGCGACCTGGACCGCGTGCTCGACGCGGCCAAGGCCGTGGCGATCCCGGCCGACCAGAAGATCCTGCACGCCATCCCCCGCGAATACGTGCTGGACGATTCGCAGGAAGGCATCCGCAACCCGGTCGGCATGACCGGCGTGCGCCTGGAGGTGCATGCGCACCTGGTGGTGTGCGCGCAGTCGGCCGCGGCCAACATCAGCAAGTGCGTGCAGCGCTGCGGCCTGCAGGTGGACGACCTGGTGCTGTCCTCGCTGGCCTCCAGCGTGGCCGTGCTGACCGCCGACGAGCGCGAGCTCGGCGTGGTGCTGGTCGACATGGGCGCAGGCACCACCGACCTGGCCGTGTTCGTGCAGGGCGCGATCTGCCACACCGCCTCGCTGCCGATCGCCGGCGACCACGTCACCAACGACATCGCGCACATGCTGCGCACGCCGACCCCGGAAGCCGAGCAGATCAAGGTGCGCTACGCGTGCGCCCTGGCCCAGCTGGCCACCGCCGAGGAAAGCATCCAGGTGCCCAGCGTCGGCGACCGTCCGCCGCGCCGCATGCCGCGCCACGCACTGGCGCAGGCGGTGCAGGGCCGTTATGAGGAAATCTTCGAGATGGTGCAGGCCGAACTGCGCCGTTCCGGGTTCGAGGAACTGGTGCGCGCCGGCATGGTGCTCACCGGCGGTGCCTCGAAGATGGAAGGCGTGGTCGAACTGGCCGAGGAAATGCTGCAGATGCCGGTACGCGTGGGCATTCCGCAGCACGTGACCGGGCTGGGCGAAGTGGTCGGCAACCCGGTGCACGCCACTGGCGTGGGCCTGCTGTTGATGGGCAGCCAGATCGAACACCCGCGCCGCCCGTCGCTGCCCACCGGGCGCGCGGGCAGCATGTTCAACAAATTGAAAACCTGGTTCCGCGGCGAGTTCTGACGCCGCTGCTTCAAACCGGCTTCGGCCGGCGCATCAAACGGCAACACACAACCCACACAGCCGCAACGGCAACATGCAGCGCGAAGGCAGGACGCCAACACGCCCATGCCAACCAGAAGCGGATATAACGAGGACACGGACATGGCGCATTTCGAACTGATTGAGAAGATGGCACCCAATGCGGTGATCAAGGTGATCGGCGTGGGCGGCGGCGGCGGCAACGCCGTGGCGCACATGGTCAGCACCAGCGTGGACGGCGTGGAATTCATCACCGCCAACACCGACTCGCAGGCCATCAAGAATTGCGGTGCCAAGCTGCAGCTGCAGCTGGGTACCAACGTCACCAAGGGCCTGGGCGCAGGCGCGAATCCGGAAGTGGGCCGCCAGGCCGCGCTGGAAGACCGCGAGCGCATCATGGACGCCCTGCAGGGTGCGGACATGGTGTTCATCACCGCCGGCATGGGCGGTGGCACCGGTACCGGCGCTGCACCGGTGGTGGCACAGCTGGCCAAGGAGATGGGCATCCTGACCGTCGCCGTGGTCACCAAGCCGTTCCCGTTCGAAGGCCGCCGCCGCATGCAGGTCGCGCTGAAGGGCATCGAGGAACTGAGCCAGCACTGCGACTCGCTGATCACCATCCCGAACGAAAAGCTGATCACCGTGCTGGGCCGCAACGCCACCATGATCCAGGCCTTCCGTGCCGCCAACGACGTCCTCCAGGGCGCCGTGCAGGGCATCGCCGACCTGATCGTGCGCCCGGGCCTGATCAACGTCGACTTCGCCGACGTGCGCACCGTCATGTCCGAAATGGGCCTGGCGATGATGGGTACCGGCACCGCCCGTGGCGATGACCGCGCCCAGGCCGCCGCCGAAGCCGCCATCCAGAACCCGCTGCTGGACGATGTGAACCTGGCCGGTGCCAACGGCATCCTGGTCAACATCACCGCCGGCGCCGACTTCACCATGGCCGAGTTCGACGAGATCGGCCGCACCATCGATGGCTTCGCTTCCGAAGACGCCACCGTGGTGGTGGGTACCGTGCTGGATCCGGACATGCAGGACGAAGTCCGCGTGACCGTGGTCGCCACCGGCCTGAACCGTGCCGTGGCCGCCAAGTCCCAGCGTCCGGGCGAGCGCGCGCCGATCAAGCTGGTCCGCAACGCCACCACCGGCCAGCCGGAGTTCGGCGATTTCGACAACGGCGGCGATGCCGTGTCCAAGGCCGTGGGTGGCATGGGCCTGGGCCTGCGTCGTCCGAGCGCCGACACGGTGGCCCCGTCCGCACCGTCGGCCTCGGGTCCGGCCGCGGCCGAGCTGCCCAACGATTACCTGGACATCCCGGCGTTCCTGCGCCGCCAGGCGGACTGAGGAACGCGGCCGGGGTCTTGTCCTCCCCGGTAAGCGCCTCCATGTCCCTTGCTGCCGGGCCAGGATAGGCCCGGCAGTCTGCCGCCCCCGGTTCAGAAAGGAGCGGTGGTAGTGCGTGTTATTCTTGTTTGTCACTGTCGCGCTGACCGCGCGCTTTCCCGGTTGGTCCCCCATGATTCCGCAACGCACCCTCAAGAACACGATCCGCGCCACCGGCGTTGGCCTGCACAGCGGTGACAAGGTCTACATGACCCTGCGCCCGGCACCGGTCAACCATGGCATCGTGTTCCGCCGCGTGGACCTGGACCCGGTGGTGGAAGTGCCGGCCCGTGCCGACCTGGTCACCGAAGTGACCCTGTGCACCGGGCTGACCTGCAACGACGCCAAGATCCAGACCGTCGAACACCTGATGTCGGCCCTGGCCGGCCTGGGTGTGGACAACATCATCGTGGAGCTGTCCTCGGCCGAGCTGCCGATCATGGACGGTTCCTCGGGCCCGTTCGTGTTCCTGCTGCAGTCGGCGGGCATCGCCGAACAGGACGCGCCCAAGCGTTTCATCCGTATCCTCAAGACCGTGGAAGTCACCGAAGGCGACAAGGTCGCCCGCTTCGAGCCCTATGAGGGCTACAAGCTCGGTTTCACGATCCAGTTCGACCACCCGATGATCCCGGCCAAGCAGTCGCGCGCCGAGATCGAGTTCTCCACCGCTGCCTACACCAAGGAAATCTCCCGCGCGCGCACCTTCGGGTTCATGCGTGACCTGGAGTACATGCGCGAGCGCAACCTGGGCCTGGGCGGTTCGATGGACAACGCCATCGTGCTCGACGAATTCCGCGTGCTCAACGACGACGGCCTGCGTTACGCCGACGAGTTCGTGCGCCACAAGATCCTCGACGCGATCGGTGACCTGTACCTGGCCGGCGGCCAGGTGCTGGGCGCCTACGAGGGCTTCAAGTCCGGCCACGCGCTCAACAACAAGCTGGTGCGGGCCCTGCTGGCCGATGCCAGCGCCTGGGAGTGGGTGAGCTACGACGCGCCGAGCAGCGAGGTTCCGGTCGTCTACGGCGTCCCTGCGTACGCATAACCAATTGAAATAATTGGAAAAAGAGCGGCGCCTTGGGCGCCGTTCGGCGTTCTGGGGGGTGTGGGGCGTGTGACGTTGACGTCAATGAACCGTGTACGTACCTGGGTCACGTTTTTGTGAACCCGATCCGATTCTTGGCTGAATTTAACGCAAATTTAATAAAAGACTAACGACTGGACGACCCAGCACGGCTACGATGGCCGCCGGCTCCCCACCAGATTCACGTGATCGTGACGACGGCGGGGAAGGGGCGGGATGCCCCGATGGCTTCAGGACTTGGAGGAATCCACGTCCTTTAGACAGGCCAACGCGTCGCGTAGCCCTTTGTGCGTGGCGGCTGAAACTGCGTGGGGGCCACTCCTGTTGTCGATCGCTGGGGAGCGTGGAGGAGCGGCAGCCGCAGTTTTGACGGTCACCTTAGTGACCTTCAGCCCGATGGACCGGGCCGCGTCGATCAACTGAGCCTCGGCAAGCCGTACTTTGGCGTGCCAGACAGGGGATTCGACGAGAAAAACGAGGTGTTCGCCGTTCACATTCGCCAACCGGCAACGGGTGGCCAGGGTGGGCGGCAAATGGGGGCGCAACTGACGGTCCAGCGCATCGAGCCACAGGGCACGACGCAGCGGATTGCCAGCTTTGTCACCCATGACTGCATCCAGCGCCGGCTTCGGCGTTGACGCAGGACGGGCACTGGATTTCGGCTCAGACATGAAAACTCACTGATGGCATTCAAAAAGATCGTAATCAAAACGCGTGAAGGACAGGCCAAGACGCCGCTGGCGCGTTTGCGTTTCTACTTCGAGGACAGGCCCCGCGCCCTGCTGGGCAGCGTACTCGGGCTGGGCTGCCTGATCGGCTTCGGTGCCGGTCTGGGTGGCAGCATGTTCAACGATTCCCGGCTCCACGCCAAGGTCGCCCAGCAGGAACGCGACCTGGCGCAGGCCCGCAAGGACGCCCAGACCCAGGTCAACGCCCTGGCTGCCCGCATGGGCGAGCTGCAGGCGCAGGCGACCCGGCTCAACGCGCTGGGCGAACGGCTCACCCAGATGGGCAAGCTGGAAGACGGCGAGTTCGACTTCAACGAGACCCCCGGCCTCGGTGAAGGCGAGCCTGGCCCGACCCAGGACATCCCGGTCAGCGCGGTCAACGCCGACTTACAGGTGCTGGAGCAGCGCTTCGCTGCTTCAGGCCGCCAGTTGTCGGTGATGGAATCGCTGATGTTCGACCACCAGCTGGAGCAGGACGCCGTGCCGGGTCGCATGCCGATCCGCAACAGCTACATCACCTCCAGCTTTGGTGGTCGCAACGACCCGTTCGGTCGCGGTCGCGGCAACCACAAGGGCATCGACTTCCATGCCAAGGTCGGCGACCCGGTCATGGCCGTGGCCGATGGCGTGGTCAGCTTCGCCGGCGTGAAGGGCGGCTACGGCAACGTGGTCGACGTGGACCATGGCAACGGCTATGTGACCCGCTATGCGCACAATTCGCGCCTGGTGGTGAAGCCGGGCGACCTGGTGCGGGCCGGCCAGGAAGTGGCCAAGGCCGGTTCCACGGGCCGTTCCACCGGTGCCCACGTGCACTTCGAGGTCTGGGAACGCGGCCAGGTGGTCAACCCGCGCAAGTTCCTGGGCGATGGCGGCAACACCCCGGTCGGGCGGGTTTCCCGCGGCTGAGGGCGCCATCTGGCGGATCGCGGGCGCTTGAAACCAAGTGCCCTCGTCCCAAGCTACAATGGGTGTTGCCATAGACAGGGCGCGATGCGCCCTGTTTCGTTTGCGGCGGGCGGCTCCCGAGGGAGCGTCGCCGTTGGGGCGTCTCATTCCAACCGGTTCCTTCAATGATCAACAGCCTGCTTACCCGCGTCTTTGGCAGTCGTAACGAACGCCAGCTGCGCCAGCTCAACCGCATCGTCGCCAAGATCAATGCGTTGGAGCCGGACATCGAAAAGCTCTCCGACGAGCAGCTCAAGGCCAAGACCCCGGAGTTCAAGCAGCGCATCGCCGACGGTGAAGCCCTGGACAAGGTGCTCCCGGAAGCCTTCGCGGTCTGCCGTGAAGCCAGCCGCCGCGTGCTCGGCATGCGCCACTACGACGTCCAGCTGATCGGCGGCATGGTCCTGCACCTGGGCAAGATCGCCGAAATGCGCACCGGTGAAGGCAAGACCCTGGTGGCCACGCTGCCGGTGTACCTGAACGCGCTGGAAGGCAAGGGCGTCCACGTGGTCACCGTGAACGACTACCTGGCCCGCCGCGACTCGGCGCAGATGGGCAAGCTGTACAACTGGCTGGGCATGAGCGTCGGCGTGGTCTACCCGGGCATGCCGCACAGCGACAAGCGCGAGGCCTATGCCAGCGACATCACCTACGGCACCAACAACGAATTCGGCTTCGACTACCTGCGCGACAACATGGCGCTGTCGCGGGCCGACCGTTACCAGCGTGGCCTGCACTACGCCATCGTCGACGAAGTCGACTCGATCCTGATCGACGAAGCGCGTACCCCGCTCATCATCTCCGGCCCGGCCGACGATTCCCCGGAGCTGTACATCCGCGTAAACCGCGTGGTGCCCAGCCTGATCCGCCAGGAAGCCGAAGAAGGCGAGGGCGATTTCTGGGTCGACGAGAAGGGCAAGCAGGTGCACCTGTCCGAAGCGGGCATGGAGCACGCCGAGCAGCTGCTGGTCGAGGCCGGCATCCTCAGCGCCGAAACCGAAGGCCTGTACGCGGCGCAGAACCTCACCGTGGTCCACCACCTCAATGCCGCCCTGCGCGCGCATGCCATCTACCAGCGCGACGTCGATTACATCGTGCGTGATGGCGAAGTGGTGATCGTGGACGAATTCACCGGCCGTACCCTGGCCGGCCGCCGCTGGTCCGATGGGCTGCACCAGGCGGTGGAAGCGAAGGAAGGCGTGCCGGTCCAGCGCGAGAACCAGACCCTGGCGAGCATCACCTTCCAGAACCTGTTCCGCATGTACAAGAAGCTGTCCGGCATGACCGGTACGGCCGACACCGAAGCCTACGAATTCCAGAGCATCTACGGCCTGGAAGTGGTGGTGATCCCGACCAACCGCCCGACCATCCGCAAGGACTCGCCGGACCAGGTGTTCCTCAACCGCAACGGCAAGTTCAACGCCGTGCTGGCCGACATCCAGGAGTGCAACAAGCGCGGCCAGCCCGTGCTGGTGGGCACCACCTCGATCGAAACCTCGGAAATGCTGTCCGAGCACCTGCGCAAGGCCGGCGTGCACCACGAAGTGCTCAACGCCAAGCAGCATGACCGCGAAGCGACCATCATCGCCAACGCCGGCATGCCCGGTGCGGTGACCATCGCCACCAACATGGCCGGCCGTGGTACCGACATCGTGCTGGGCGGTTCGCACGAAGCGGAGCTGCACGAGCTGGGCGAAGACGCCAGCGCCGAACAGCGCGCCAAGGTCAAGGCCGACTGGCAGGTCCGCCACGACCAGGTCAAGGCCGCCGGCGGCCTGCACATCGTGGGCACCGAACGCCACGAATCGCGCCGTATCGACAACCAGCTGCGTGGCCGTTCCGGCCGCCAGGGTGACCCGGGTTCGTCCCGCTTCTACCTGTCGCTGGAAGACAACCTGATGCGCATCTTCGCCTCGGACTGGGTCCAGAAGGCGATGCGCATGATGGGCATGAAGGAAGACGACGTCATCGAAGACCGCCTGGTCAGCCGCCAGATCGAAAAGGCGCAGCGCAAGGTGGAAGCGCACAACTTCGACATCCGCAAGAACCTGCTGGACTTCGACGACGTCAACAACGACCAGCGCAAGGTGATCTACGCCCAGCGCGATGAGCTGCTGGACGCCGAGTCGGTGAAGGACAACGTGGACGGCATCCGTGGCGATGTGATCTACGACATCGTGGCCCGCTTCGTGCCGCCGAACTCGATCGACGAACAGTGGGACCTGCCGGGCCTGGAGGCCACCCTGGCCTCCGACCTGGGCGTGCAGATGGACGTCACCGGGCTGGTCAAGGAACACGAAGAGCTCGACGCCGAAGCCATCGCCAACAAGGTGCAGGCCCGCGTGGACGAGCACTTCGAGCAGAAGGAAACCGGCGTCGGCGAAGAGACCATGCGCGCGCTGGAGAAGCACGTCATGCTCACCGTGCTCGACCAGAGCTGGAAGGAGCACCTGGCCCGCATGGATTACCTGCGCCAGGGCATCTACCTGCGCGGTTACGCGCAGAAGCAGCCCAAGCAGGAATACAAGAAGGAAGCCTTCGAGCTGTTCTCGGAAATGCTGGAGAACGTCAAGCGCGAAGTGGTGACCCTGCTGGCGCGCGTGCGCATCCGCAGCGAAGAAGAAGTGGCGGCGCTGGAAGCGGCCGAACGCCAGCAGGCCGAAGCGCGCCTGCTGCAGTCGCAGTTCCAGCACCAGAACGTGGGCGGCTACGGCGCCGACGAAGAGGCAGCGGAAGTGGAAGCCCAGCGCAACGGCGTCGGCCAGGTCACCCGCGAAGAGCCCAAGGTCGGCCGCAACGACCCGTGCCCCTGCGGCAGTGGCAAGAAGTACAAGCACTGCCACGGCCAGCTGAGCTGATCAGAAAAACCCCGCGAAAGCGGGGTTTTTTTTGATCTTTGTCTGCACGGCGCGAATGCTTGTGGGCGTCGTTCTGTGACCGATGTCCCCAAAGGGAACCTTTCAGAGAAACCTGACACAGATGCGTGGCGCATCCCCACGCGAGTGTCAGATGCGACCCACGAGTGGAATCGCGACAGCACGTTAACGTGTTCAGCGCTGTCGCGAATGCATTGCATTCGGGGCAGGCTCGACGCGCATTGCGCTCCGCAGGCTGCGGCAGCGTCGCGTTTCCCCTGAGTCGCCATCCATGGAGTTTCATGAACAGGATCTATCGCCTGGTGTTCAACCGCACCACCGGCCTGATGCAGGTCGCATCCGAACTCGCCACGTCCCCCTCTTCCCCGTCTCCGGCCACCGACAACCGTCGCCGGCGTTCGCCGCTGAGCGCTGCCATGCTGGTTGCGCTGGGCCTGTCGGCCGCCTCGCTGCCCACCGCCTTCGCGGCGGTGTATGACTTCGATGCGAGCGAGACCGTCACCGACAGTCGCGCCTACGTCGACGGTTTCCGCGTTGGCCCTAACGGCCCGGTGCTGGTGGAGCTGCGCGATGGCGCCAAGTTCACCTCCAATGGCCTGGTCTCGCTGGGCACGCTTGCCGGCAGCAATGGCGAGCTGCATATCTGGGGACCGACCTCGTCGCTCACCGTCAACAGCGCCGTCGTGCGCGTGGGTGAAGCAGGCAGCGGCGCGCTGCGGCTGTACGATGGCGCAAAGGCCACCCTGGGCTCGACGCTGTCGTTCGGCTATGCGGCCGGTTCCAGCGGCATCGGCCAGGTCGATGGCACCGACGCACTGCTCACCGCCCGCCAGATCCTGGTCGGTCGCGAAGGCAATGGCATGCTGAGCATCCGCAATGGTGCCCGCGTGGAGACCACGCTGCAGGCACCGCCTATCGGCAATTCGTTTGGCCTGAGCGTGGGTACCGAGGTCGGGAGCACGGGCACCATCAACGTCACCAGTGGCGGCCAGCTGCTGGTCACCGGCAATGACCTGCGCGTCGGTGAGGGCGGTACCGGCGCGCTGTTCATCAACAACGGTGGCGTGACCGCCGGGCGCGACGTGCTCATCGGTGCTGCCGCCAGTGGCAAGGGCGAAGTCATTGTCCGCAACAGCGGCACCTTGGCGTCGCAGCTGGTCAGCGTGGGTGAAGCACAGAAGGCCAGCGGCTCGCTGCTGGTGACCGGCGCAGGTTCGACGGTCACCACCGATACCCTGCGGGTGTCGGGCAACGGCGACGGCCTGCTGCGCATCGAAGATGGCGCGCTGGTTGCCGTGACCGGCAACGTGACCGCTGAAGACAACCAAGGCCTGCCGAGCACCGCCGCTCGCACCGGCCGCATTGAAGTGTCCGGCGCCGGCTCGGTGCTGAGCGGCGACCGGATCATCGCCAGCACCCAGCTGCTGGTGGAGAAGGGCGGCCAGATCCAGTCCAACACCGCGCGCATCCGCGACTCGCTCAGCGCTACCGGTACCGCCACCCTTACCGGAGCCGGCAGCCGCTGGACCAACCAGGGCGAGCTGGACATCCGCACCGGCGTGGACGTGCTGGACGGTGCGGTGATCGGCACCGACACGCTGCTGGTGTCCGGCGGCGCCAACACGATGACCTTCAAGATCGGTGCGGTGGATGAGCAGGTCCGCGTCAGCGGCGCGGGCTCGGCCATTGAGGCCACCGGCGACGTCACGGTGGGCAGCCACCTGGTCGGCGAACCGTTCGGCATCCTCAACGTGGCCAACGGCGGCCGTGTTGTCGCCGGCGGGGACCTCAAGCTGGGCACCCTGGGCTTTGTCGTGGTGGGCGGCGGGCTGGATACCTGGTCGGTCGCCGACGGCGCCCCTAAGTGGGCGGCGGCCGAAGCGGCCGGCGAACTGGGCGCGGCCGACATCGTCATGGAGGGTGCGCTCAGCGCGCTGGTGTTCAACCACACCGGTGACATCAGCCTGGCCAACACCGTCAGCAGTGCCAATGGCACCACCGGCGGCGTGACCAGCGTGGCCGGCACCACCACGTTGACCGGCGACCTGGCCGACTTCGGGGGCAAGGTCACGGTCAACGGCGGCACGCTGCGCATCGATGGCGACATGTACACCGGGCGCAGCTATACCGGCACCAGCCAGGCTGCTGCACAGCAGATCGAGGTCACCGGCGGCACCCTGGTGCTCAACGGCAACTCCGGCTTCGACCAGACCATCAACTACGGCAGCAGCACCGGCGTGGTGCGCAGCTCGAACGTGATGGTGCGCAATGGCGGCGTGCTCGCCGGCAACGCGACCGTGGGCACCACCCAGGTGTTCAATGGCGGCGTGCTGTCGCCGGGTGATGCCGGCATCGGCACGCTCACCATCAACGGTGACCTGTACATCAATGCCGCGGGCGCGACGCCCGAAAGCGTGGCCGACAAGGCCTTCTACGACGTGGACCTGCTTGGCAACGGCCAGTCCGACCGGGTTGCCGTCACCGGCAAGGCCTACATCGGCCATGGCGTCGGCATCGCCGGCACCACCGGTGCCACCGGCGTGCGCGTGACCGGGCTGGACCCGAATGCCAGCTACCAGAACGGCCAGACCTACGCGATCCTCGACGTGGCCGGCGGCATCAATGGCGGCTTCGACGATGTGATCTCGCGCTCGGCCTTCATCACCCCCACCCTGACCCAGACTGGCAACCAGGTCGTGCTGACCATCGCGGTCAACACGCCGGTGACCCCGGTGGATCCGGTCGACCCGGGTACCCCGGTGGATCCGGGCACGCCCGTCGATCCGGGCACCCCGGTGGACCCCGGCACGCCGGTGGATCCGGGCTTCCCCGGCACGCCGGGCGTGACCCCGCCGATCGTGTTTGGTGCGGTCGCCGTCACCGGCAACCAGCGCGCCACCGCCGCGGCGCTGGATTCGCTGCAGCAGTCCGGCGATGCACTGGCCCTGTACAACGGCCTGCTGATGCTGGACGAGGCCGGTGCGCTGGTGGCCTTCGATGACCTCGGCGGCGAACTGCACGCCAGCAACCGTGCGCTGCTGCTGGACGACCGTTTCCTGCGTGAAGGCATCTCCCAGCGCCTGCGCCCGACGCCGGACACCAAGCTCAACGGCTCCTCGGTGTGGGTGGCCGGCAGCGGCGCCTCCAAGCGCCAGGACAGCGACGGCACCGCCTCGCGCACCCAGGAAACCCGCCAGGGCCTGATGGTGGGCTACGACTGGACCTTCGGCGACCGCTGGACCGTCGGTGTGGCCGGTGGCCCGGAATCGCTGCGCCAGCAGATCCGCGACCGCAACGCGATCACCGAGGTCGACGCGGTACACGGTGGCCTGTACGCCGGTTTCCGTGGCGAGCAGGCCTGGGTCAACGGCGGCGCCAGCTATGCCGACTACGAGCTGGACACCCGTCGCGCGCTGGGGGCCGGCACGTCCTGGGAACAGAACCTGGACAGCCGTCATGACGCCCATTCGGTGCAGGCCTTTGCGGAAGGCGGTTGGGACATCCAGCTCAGTGCGCTGACCCTGAGCCCGTACCTGGCCGTGGCCTACACCCGCCTGTCGAGCGAGGCCGCCACTGAAACCGGCGGCACCGCAGCGTTGTCGGTGGCGTCCAGCAAGGACGAGGTCTGGACCACCACCGCCGGCATCCGCGCCGCGTGGGACATCAGCGGTGGCCAGACCGACGGCGCCCGCCTGGAGGCCGGCCTGGCCTGGCAGAACGCCGCCGGCGAACTGCGTGCCGACTCGCGCAACCGCTTCGTGGCCGGCAGTGACAGCTTCACCGTCAGCGGCCTGCCGCTGGCGCGCAATGTGGGCATCGCCGAACTGGGCGTGTCGCTGAACACCTCCGACAACAGCCGCCTGTCGATGTTCGCGCAGGGCCGTGCCGGTGATGGCCAGCGTGAAGTGGGGGCCCAGCTGAACTGGAGCGTGGCGTTCTGATCGAACCCGCCTCCTGAACCACCCGAAGGGCCCCGCAAGGGGCCCTTCGTCTGTCCGGCATTGCGCATGCCCGGGCCGATTGGGCATTCTGGCCGCATGCCATCCCCCAAACGATCGATCCACGTCGTGGCCGGCGTCATCACCGACGCCCGCGGCCGCATCCTGCTCAACCGCCGTACCGAGAACCGCGACATGGCCGGCCTGTGGGAATTCCCCGGCGGCAAGCGCGAGGAGGGCGAGAGCTCCGAGCAGGCGCTGGTGCGCGAACTGCGCGAGGAGCTGGGGATCGAGGCCGAGGTCGGCGACTGGATCATGGACGTCCCGCAGCTCTATCCGGACAAGCACCTGCGCCTGGAAGTGCGGCACATCCGCAGCTGGAAGGGCTCACCGCGCGGCCGCGAAGGCCAGGCCATCACCTGGGTGGCGCCGGACAAGCTGTCGCGTTATTCGATGCCGCCGGCGGACCTGCCGGTGGTGGCCGCGCTGCGCCACCCGGACCGCTACCTGATCACCCCCGAGCCGGATACCGACGAGGACGCCGCGCACCAGGACTGGTATGCACGCCTGGCGCGTGCGCTGGAGGCCGGCGTGCGCCGCGTGCAGCTGCGCACCCCGACCAGCCCGGCCCGCATCGCCCTGGCCGAACAGGCCGTGGCCCGGCACCGCAGCGGGGTGCAGTGGCTGCTCAACCGCGATATCGAACTGGCGCGCCGGCTCGGCGTGGGCGTGCACCTGGGCGGCGAACAGCTGCTGCAGCTGGAGGCGCGGCCATTGCCGGCCGACCAGCTGGTGGCCGCGTCCTGTCACGACCTGGCCCAGCTGCAGGCCGCGCAACGGCTGGGCTGCGACTTCGCCGTGCTCGGCCCGGTCCAGGCCACCGACAGCCACCCCGGCAGCCCGCCGATGGGCTGGGACACCTTTGAAACCCTGCGCGCGCAGGTCTCGCTGCCGCTCTACGCGCTGGGCGGCCTGCACCCGGACGACATCACCCAGGCGCGCCGCCACGGCGCGCAGGGCATCGCCGCCATCCGCGCGTTGTGGCCTACAGCGTGATCCAGAAACACCCGTACTGACGGCGCAGTCCGAACACGGTACGCGCCGGCGTGGCCGTCGTACCGAGCGTCTGCTCCAGCCGCAGCCCGATCGGCCGCGGCCGGCTGGCCGGCGGCGCGGCCCCTTCCACTGCCTCGACCAGGGTCGCGTTCGGGTCGACCGGCAGCGGCGGCGGTGCGGCAACCTCCGGGTACACCGGCGCGATGTCCAGCAGGGGCCGCTGCACCACCGATTCCAGCCGCCCGATGATCTGGTTGGCGGTGGCATCGGACACGTTGCCCCACAGGTAGATCGACGAGAGCCGGTTGACGTCCTGCAGGCTCACCGCATCGCGGATCTGCCCGGTCAGCTCGCTCAACCGGCGCGCGCAGCCGGCGCGGTAGATGCCGGTATTGCCGACCGAGTCACCGCGCGGCGGCATCCGCGCCGTCGCGCCCAGCGCATCGCAGCTGCGGTCGGTGAACACCGTTTCGCCCTGCGCGTTGGTACAACGGTTCACGCGCTGCGCCTGTGCCTGCGCCCACGGGGCCCAGCACAGCATGCACAGCGACAGCAGCAACGGAACGACCGGTCTCATCGCAGCAGGGTAGCGGGACGCGCGTTATCTGCAAGCAGTGGCGTGCGCGATGTTCAGCGGCCCAGCAGCCTCAATACCTGGGTGGTGGGCTTGGCCAGGTTGAGGGTGTAGAAATGCAGGCCCGGTGCGCCGCCGGCCACCAGCCGCTCGCACAGCTGGGCCACCACCTCGGCACCGAAGGCGCGCACCGAATCGGCGTCGTCGCCATAGGCCTGCATGCGCTTGCCGATCCAGCGCGGGATCTCGGCACCGCACTGTTCGGAAAAACGACGCAGCTGGCTGAAGTTGGAGATCGGCATGATGCCCGGCACGATCGGCACCTGCACGCCCAGCTTGCGCACCGCGTCGACGAAGTGGAAATAGGCGTCGGCATTGAAGAAGTATTGGGTGATGGCCGCATCGGCGCCTGCGTCGATCTTGGCCTTGAAGTACTTCAGGTCGCGCAGCGCGTCGTCGGATTGCGGGTGCGTTTCCGGGTAGGCGCCGACCTCGATGTGGAAGGCATCGCCGTGTTCGGCGCGGATGAAGGCGATCAGTTCCGACGCATAGCGCAGGTCGCCGGGGTGGCCCATGCCCGAAGGCAGGTCGCCCCGCAGCGCCACGATGCGCTTGCAGCCGATGGCCCGGTACAGCTTGAGCAGCTCACGGATCTCCTCGCGGCTGCCGCCCACGCAGGACAGGTGCGGCGCGGCCTCGAAGCCGTGGTGCTGCTTGAGGTGGCGCACCGTTTCGGAGGTGTAGCTCAGGGTGGAGCCGCCGGCGCCGAAGGTGCAGGACACGTACTCCGGCGCGTACGCCTTGAGCTTGGCCGCGGTCCGGTCGAGCTGGGCACGCTGGTCGTCGGTCTTGGGCGGGTAGAACTCGAAGCTGAGGGCAGTCATGGGCGGCGGCGGCAGCGGGTGTGGCTCCATCATATCGCTTCATCGCGATGAATGTAAAAGGTGGCGGGCAGGGCATTTACACCCGGGCGGGTAAAGTGGCGTTCCCTATGGAGAGCGCGCATGGACATCCTGATCACCGGCGGCACCGGGTTCATCGGCCAGCGCCTGTGCCAGCGGCTGCTGGCGGCCGGGCACCGGGTCACGGTGCTGACCCGCAGCCCGGGCCGGGCCGGGCAGGCCGGCGTGCAGTACATCGGCGCACTGGGCGATGTGGGCCCGGTCCACGCCGTGGTGAACCTGGCCGGCGAACCGCTGGTGGAAGGCCGTTGGAACCCGGCGCGCAAGCAGGCCATGCTGGCCTCGCGGATCGGCACCACCCAGGCCCTGCTGGACTGGATGCGTGGGTTGCCGACCCGGCCGCAGGTGCTGGTTTCGGGCTCGGCGATCGGCTACTACGGGCCGCGCGATGCCACCCCCTTGGACGAATCGGCTTCGCCCGGGCATGACTTCGCCGCCATGCTGTGCCGGCAGTGGGAGGCCGAAGCGCTGAAGGCCGAAGACCTGGGCGTGCGCACCTGCCTGCTGCGCACCGGCATCGTGCTCGACCGCGAGGGCGGTGCGCTGGCGCGCATGCTGCCGCCGTTCCGGATCGGCGCGGGTGGGCCGATGGGCGATGGCATGCAGTGGATGAGCTGGATCCATCGCGACGACCTGGTGGGGCTGATCCTGTGGCTGCTGGCCGATCCCGAAACGCGTGGCGCCTGCAACGGCACCGCCCCGGCGGCGGTCACCAATGCGGAATTCGCCCGCACCCTGGCGCACGTGCTGAAGCGGCCTGCGTGGGTGCGGACGCCGGCGTTCGCCCTGAAGCTGGCCTTCGGCGAGATGGCGGGCCTGCTGTTGACCGGCCAGAACGTGGTGCCTGCGCGCGCGCTGCAGGAAGGCTATCGGTTCCGGTACCCGACCCTGGAAGCGGCGTTGCGCGCGATCCTCGACTGAGGGCGGTTACCCTGTGCACCTGTCTCCAGCTGCGTGTGCCATGTCGATCGTCCTCACCGAATTCGCCCGTCCCCGTCTGTTCCCGCGCGTGCCGCGCGGCAACACCATCCAGGACTGCAGCGCCGAGCAGTTCCAGGCGCACCTCAACACGCACGCGCCGTTCAAGGTGCTCGATGGCTACGCGCCGTTCTGCAAGCTGTTCGTGTATGAGAACTGGACGTCCACGCGCTGCCTGACGGTGCCGGTCACCGATGCCAACCGCCACCAGCTGCGCAGCGCCTACGAGGCGCGCAACCGCGACGAACTGCCGGTGCTGGTGCGCTGGTTCGAGGGCGTGCAGTCGCCGCGCGCGAACTACCTGGTGGTGATCCTGTACAGCGCCGAGCAGCTGGCCAAGGAAGGCTCGCCGATCGAGGCGGACTGGGGCATCGTCGGCTGCATCTACACCGCCGAGCCGGAAGAAGTGCCGATGGCGCCGATCACCATGATGCGCAATGCGCTGGGGGTGGAAGAGGGCGGCTCGGGCGTGCCGCTGGATCGTGAGGCGTACCAGCGCGCCGTGGCGTATTGGGAAAGCCACGCGAACTGGCGGCCGTAACATTACGGCCGACCAATACCCGCGATCTCCGCTTCGGTCAACGTGATCAGATCGGCCGGCGCCAATGCCACCTCCAACCCGCGCCGGCCGGCGCTGACGTGCATCGCCGGCAGCGCCTGCGCGCTGGCATCGATGAAGGTGCGGTGCTTCTTCTTCTGGCCCAGCGGACTGATCCCGCCGACCAGGTAGCCGGTGGCGCGCTGTGCCGCGTCCACCGCCGCCATTTCGCACTTGCGGCAATTCGCTGCTTCGGCCAATGCCTTCAGATCCAGCGTGCCACTGACCGGCACGATCGCCACCAGCAGCTCGTGCTTTTCGGTACTGGCCAGCAGGGTCTTGAACACCGTTGCGGGGTCGAGCCCCAGCTGCGCCGCCGCTTCGCCGCCATAGGAGGCGGCATTGGCATCATGGTGGTAGGACAGCACGCTGTGTGCGATGCCGTGCTTCTTGAGCAGATTGATGGCCGGGGTCATGGTCATGCAGCTGGCGTGTTCGCACTACCTTAGCGTGGGCGCGACCGCAAAATCTTGACCCGGACTATTGAGGCATGACGGTTCCAGGAAGTGGTCAATCCCGCTGCTGCCGGCAATGGTGCCGCCAGCAGCAGGAATACAACCTCAACCCATGGGCGCGCAATCGACAGAGTCGACTTTCCCGGCCCCGTACTTTGCTTCCGCCTTGGTCTTTGCCAAGCCATCAGCCACGTCACCGTTGCTGGCGGCGACCTTGAAGTAACCCTCCGCGTCGCCCCTGAGCACATTGCCGTCCGCATCATGCACTGCACACCGGTAGTCCTTGGTTGCACCTGTCGCCGAGGTGGATGAAGGCGGAGGCGTCGGATCGGTTGTCGTGGCCGGTGCCGACGTCGCAGTGCTCGATGCTCCTGCCACCGCATCGCACTGGGCCTTGGTCAGCGTGACGCTGTTCTTCTTGTAGCGCGTGGCGGCAGCCAGGGCACCGGCCTCCGCTGCCTTCAGGTCGGCCGCCTTGATGGCGTATTTCCCGTCCGCGTTGCTGCTCGCTTCCGGCTTTCCGCCATCTGCACCGGAAAACACCATGCACCGATAGTCGGCGGCGTGGACGGGGGACATGTAAGCGGCACCGCACAGCACCAGCAGTGCGGGAAGTACGAACTTGATATTCATGGAAATCTCCGGAATGCACCCAGATATTCCCCCGCACGCTGATGATCACGGCGCGGATGTGAGGGCAGGGTGCACTCCGGGTGAAGCCCGGATAACGAAAACGGGCGCCCGAAGGCGCCCGTTGCGTGGGGTAGTGCCAGCCCCTGGCTGGCAACCCTCGCCCATCAGTAGCGGTAATGCTCCGGCTTGAACGGCCCTTCCACCGGCACGCCGATG
>NZ_JASCOP010000269.1:0-387 GCF_029959395.1 Stenotrophomonas sp. PS02300 | reverse complement strand
GCGGTACACGCCGTGAATCCGTCCGTGGAGGCTTGGCAAAAACATCCATGTTTTTGACAGTCCCGCAAACCCACCGCCGCCGACCCCCTGACGGTTGGCCGGTGGGCAGTGGAGATCAACGGCGATCAACGGCGCTCTTCGTTCTGGGTCATGCGTTACCGCGCCGATGGGCATTGTCGGCAGTCGTTTGGGAACCGACCCTACGACACCCTGACCTCCGACGCTGCTGCGCGTAGAGCCACGCCCTGCGTGGCTGCTCTTCGTGTCCGCCTGCGACCATCTGTCGGGGGAGGCCGGCGGGCAGCCCCCGTAGGGACTGTCAAAAACATGGATGTTTTTGACAAGCCTCCATGGATGGATTCACGGCGTGTCCCGTAGGGGGCTGCC
>NZ_JASCOP010000268.1:0-402 GCF_029959395.1 Stenotrophomonas sp. PS02300 | reverse complement strand
CGTTTAAAGGCCCGCGTTTGATCGTTTACGAGTGAGGGGCCGGCGGGGGCGGGGGTACGGGGGGCGCCGTGAACCCATCCTTGGGGGCTCTTGCGAAACATCCATGTTTCGCAAAGCCCCCGTACCCCCGCCCCCGCCGACCCATTGACGGTTGGTTGGGGGCCATGGGAGATCAAGTGCAGGCTCGATCATTTGCATGCGTTACCGTGCGTTGATTCGTTCACGGCAGTCGTTTGGGAACCGACCCTACCGTAGAGCCACGCCCTGCGTGGCTGTTCTTCGTTTCCGCCCACGACCCCCTGTCTGGGGCGGCCGGCGGGCAGCCCCCGTAGGGACTGTCAAAAACATGGATGTTTTTGCCAAGCCCCCAGGGATGGGTTTACGGCGTGTCCCGTAGGGGGC
>NZ_JASCOP010000267.1:0-412 GCF_029959395.1 Stenotrophomonas sp. PS02300 | reverse complement strand
GGGGTACGGGGGGCGCCGTGAACCCTTCCATGGGGGCTCTTACCAAACATCCATGTTTGGTAAAGCCCCCGTACCCCCGCACCCGCCGACCCTCAGACAGTTGGCTGGTGGGCAACGGAAATCGAGATCAACGGCAACGGCAACGGCAACGCCGATTGTTTTCATGCGTCATCGAACGTGGTGACATTCCGTGCGGTCGTTTGGGAACCGACCCTACGCGACATCGTTGAATCCATCGCAAAAACCGGTCACCGACGTAGAGCCACGCCCTGCGTGGCTGCTTTTTGCATCCGCACGCGACCCACTGTCGGGGGCGGTCGGCGGGCAGCCCCCGTAGGGACTGTCAAAAACATGGATGTTTTTGCCAAGCCCCCATGGATGGGTTTACGGCGTGTCCCGTAGGGGGCTGCCC
>NZ_JASCOP010000266.1:0-443 GCF_029959395.1 Stenotrophomonas sp. PS02300 | reverse complement strand
GGGCGCTCGGCGCCACTGGCGGCGAGGGTGCCCGGGGCGCCGTGCACGGAGGGCGGCCGCTCGGGGGCGGCCGCTGGCGGTGCGGCGGGCTTGGGGGCAACGGCCGGTGCATTCGCGGCCGGAGCGGCCGGAAGGATCGGGGCCGAGCCACCTTCAATACGGTTCAGACGCCCGTCCAGGTCCAGGTACTGGTCCTGCGAGGTCTGCTTGAGCTGGGCGTTTTCGTTCTGGAGCTGCTCAACCGTGCTCTGCAGCTGCTGGATCTGCTGCCGAAGCTGGTTGACCTGGTTCAACAGGTCCTGGTTGGAACTGTTGTTGTAGGCCTGCTGCTCAAGCGCGCCAACGCGGTCGGCGAGGCTCTGCCGCTGGGCCTGCGCCGGTGGGGGGGCCCCCCCCGGCGCCCCCCCCCCCCCCCCCACCGCCGGGGGGTTTAAAAAAAAACA
>NZ_JASCOP010000265.1:0-495 GCF_029959395.1 Stenotrophomonas sp. PS02300 | reverse complement strand
AGGGCGATGCCGGCAAGGTCGGCGGCTTCTCGCTGCATGCCGGCGTGGCCGCGGAAGCACACGAAAGCCACAAGCTCGAAAAGCTGTGCCGCTACATCACGCGCCCGGCGATCAGCGAGCAGCGGCTATCGATCTCACCGCAGGGTAGGGTGCGGTATCAGCTCAAGACGCCGTGGCGAAATGGGACCACCCATGTCGAATGGGATGCGGTCGATTTCATCGCGAAACTGGCCGCACTGGTCCCGCCATCTCGCGCGCATCTCACCCGCTTCCACGGCGTATTCGCCCCGAATGCAAACCTGCGCGCGCAGTTGACACCCTCGGGGCGCGGCAAGCGGCCTGCGGGCGATGCGGCGCCAGTGGACGTCAGCGCCCACGACGAGCCGCGCAGCCCCGAGCAGAAGCGCCGTGCGATGAGCTGGGCGCAACGGCTCAAGCGGGTCTTTTCCATCGACATCACCACCTGCGCCCACTGCGGCGGCGCGGTACGGATCG
>NZ_JASCOP010000264.1:0-498 GCF_029959395.1 Stenotrophomonas sp. PS02300 | reverse complement strand
CTTCCTGCAGGCGCCTTCACAAGATACCTGCGCATACTGTCAAAGAACTTGGGAGTCGGCCTCAGCGCCTTCCTCCGTGTGCCCCGACGTTTCCGTCGTTGCGAGCCGCCCATTATAGCCGGCTTTTTCGCTTCGTCAACACCTTTTTTCGAGGTGTTTTGCGTATCGACTGACAGTCGATACCTACCTGGTGGTAGATCACGACCGTTGGTCGTGATGCCCGAAATGCCCGAGGGCCTTTCGTCGTTGCGAGCCGCCTATTATGTCAGGCTTTTCGAATCTGTCAACAACTTGTGAGGCGAACTTGAAGTTCTTCTTGAAGTTGTTGCTGCAAGTGCACGTAAAAAGCATGTGCTTGCAAAAAAAGGAAAACCCCGCTGCGCATGCAGCGGGGTTCTCGGGTGTAAACCCTGGCGATGACCTACTCTCGCATGGCTTGAGCCACACTACCATCGGCGCAGCTGCGTTTCACTTCCGAGTTCGGGATGGGATCGGGTG
>NZ_JASCOP010000263.1:0-533 GCF_029959395.1 Stenotrophomonas sp. PS02300 | reverse complement strand
CTGCTGGACCTGGTCGCGGTTGGCACCGTGGCCGACCTGGTCGCCCTGGATGCGAACAACCGGGCGCTGGTGTCGGCCGGCCTGCGCCGGCTGCGGGCCGGCCACGGCTGCGTGGGCCTGCAGGCGCTGATTGAAGCCAGTGGCCGCGATGCGGCGCGGCTGAGTGCCACCGATATCGGCTTCGCCCTTGGCCCACGCCTGAACGCGGCCGGCCGGCTGGAAGACATGGCACTGGGCATCGAACTGCTGCTCACCGAAGACCGCAGCCAGGCCCGCGAGATCGCGCAGACGCTGGAACAGATCAACGCCGAGCGGCGTGCCGTGCAGCAGCTGATGACCGATGACGCAGAGCTTGCCGTGTCCCGCGCGGTGCTGACCGCCGAAGGCGAGCGCCCGATTGCGGCCTGCCTGTTCGATGCCGAATGGCACCCGGGCGTGGTGGGCCTGGTGGCATCGAAGATGAAGGACCGCCTGCACCGGCCGGTGATTGCGTTTGCGCCGTCCGAACCCGGCAGCGATTCGCTGCGGGGTTC
>NZ_JASCOP010000262.1:0-554 GCF_029959395.1 Stenotrophomonas sp. PS02300 | reverse complement strand
GCGTAAAAGGATGAGGCTACTGGGAAGAAGAAAGAGGAAAAGTGCAAGATGAATAGCCAGTGCAATATATATACATGTATACTTAACAGATATGGAATGGTTGGCGAAGTAAATTTTTGGCGACGCGGTATGCGGAGTTGTAAGATGTACTACGATCGTATAGTGTACTGCGGCAAAATGTTAGTGCAGGAAAGCGGGAAGGAAAAAGAAGCAACTAAACGAGGGTGTAGAAAAAGACGAAGAGGAAAGGATTAACCGTAGAAGAGAGGGAAATGGAGGGAAGAGAACAAAACCGGAGTGTTTTTTTTTTGTAGGAATATCGGAGGAGAATATTGTTTGTACATATCAAGTAGTAGCAACCCAATGAGCATAATGGAGTGCTTAACTCTTCAGAAGAAGAGTGCAGCTGGATAGTGCGAATTTTTCTGAATCGAATGGTAGGTTAGTTATGGGATTTAGCATAGGAAGCCAAGAAACTAGAGAGAAAAAAAAAAAAAAAAGAAATAAAGATTGCAGCACCTGAGTTTCGCGTATGGTCACCCCCAACACTAGGC
>NZ_JASCOP010000261.1:0-579 GCF_029959395.1 Stenotrophomonas sp. PS02300 | reverse complement strand
GAACTCATCCGCAGCCCATCCATGCCGTCGTCGCTACCCGCGCTGTCGGACAGGAACACGGATTCGTCTTCGCCTTCGAGCCAGCCGCGGCGCGACAGGTGCCGGCACACGCGATGCGCGATGGTGTGCCGCGACCGGCACGGCAGGAAGGGCGTGCGTACGCTAGAATACGCGCTGGCGGAGTCGGCCAGACAGTCGCGTCATCCCTTCGGGGTGCCGAGGAAAGTCCGGGCTCCATAGGGCAAGGTGCCAGGTAACGCCTGGGCGGCGCAAGCCGACGGAAAGTGCAACAGAAAGATACCGCCTACGTCTTCTTCGGAAGGCCGGTAAGGGTGAAATGGTGCGGTAAGAGCGCACCGCGAGTCTGGCAACAGACCGGCACGGCAAACCCCACCTGGAGCAAGACCAAATAGGGATCCTTTGGCGCGGCCCGCGTTGGATCCGGGTAGGTTGCTTGAGCGTTGCGGTGACGTAACGCCTAGAGGAATGACTGTCCACGACAGAACCCGGCTTATCGGCCGGCTCCGCCTCTTTCTTACGGTAGGCCGAGCATGGCTCGGCTCTACAGTAGAGCCGCGC
>NZ_JASCOP010000260.1:0-601 GCF_029959395.1 Stenotrophomonas sp. PS02300 | reverse complement strand
ACGATACCCCGCATGGAATGGGATAATATCACAGGAGGTACTAGACTACCTTTCATCCTACATAAATAGACGCATATAAGTACGCATTTAAGCATAAACACGCACTATGCCGTTCTTCTCATGTATATATATATACAGGCAACACGCAGATATAGGTGCGACGTGAACAGTGAGCTGTATGTGCGCAGCTCGCGTTGCATTTTCGGAAGCGCTCGTTTTCGGAAACGCTTTGAAGTTCCTATTCCGAAGTTCCTATTCTCTAGAAAGTATAGGAACTTCAGAGCGCTTTGAAAACCAAAAGCGCTTTGAAGACGCACTTTGAAAAATCCAAAAACGCACCGCACCGTAACTACTACACCGCGAATACTGTGCCCTGAAACATTGCTCAAAAGTATCTCTTTGCTATATATCTCTGTGCTATATCCCTATATAACCTACCCATCCACCTTTCGCTCCTTGAACTTGCATCTAAACTCGACCTCTACATCAACAGGCTTCCAATGCTCTTCAAATTTTACTGTCAAGTAGACCCATACGGCTGTAATATGCTGCTCTTCATAATGTAAGCTTATCTTTATCGAATCGTGTGAAAAACTACTAC
>NZ_JASCOP010000025.1:0-41218 GCF_029959395.1 Stenotrophomonas sp. PS02300 | reverse complement strand
GTGCCGGCCCATGGCCGGAAGCCACGCAATGCACGGTTATGCGAGGTTGCCGGCCATGGGCCGGCGCTACCAAAAGAGAAGGCCCGCACTTGCGGGCCCTCCCAGATGCCTTTCGGCCAACGTCTGCAGCCTACGGACTGCCAAACGACCCCTCAATGGTTGAAGCTGGCGTGGAATGTCGCTGTGGGCCTCAAAACCGGTTGTCGCCATCCAGGATCCGCCCCAGCCCACCCAGCACCGAGCCTTCGCCGCGGCTCTGCCCACCGCCCTGCGGTGCGGCCATCCACATGCGGCCGGCCAGGCGCGAGAACGGCAGCGATTGCAGCCACACCTTGCCCGGGCCGGTCAGGGTGGCCAGGAATACGCCTTCGCCACCGAACACCATGCTCTTGATGCCAGCCACGCGGCGCACGTCCATGTCCACGCTGGCGTGGAAGGCGACCACGCAGCCGGTGTCCACGTCCAGCCGTTCGCCCGCCGCCAGCTCACGTTCCACCACGCAGCCGCCGGCGTGCACGAACACCCAGCCGTCGCCTTCCAGCTTCTGCATGATGAAGCCCTCGCCGCCGAACAGGCCGGTCATGATCTTCTGCTGGAAATGCACGCCGATCTGCACGCCGCGCGCGCCGGCCAGGAAGCTGTCCTTCTGGCAGATCAGGCGGCCGCCGTGCTGGTCCAGCTTCATCGGCAGCACCGTGCCGGGGTAGGGCGCGGCGAAGGCGACCTTGGCCTTGCCGTGGCCGGTGTGGGTGTACAGCGTGGCGAACAGGCTTTCGCCGGTCAGTACGCGCTTGCCGGCCGACATCAGCTTGTCCATGAAGCCGCCGCCCTGGCCGCTGTGCGAGCCATCGCCGAACACGGTGTCCATCTGCACCGACGCATCCTTGAACATGAGCGCGCCGGCTTCGGCGATGGCGCTTTCGCCCGGGTCCAGCTCGATTTCCACGAACTGCATCTCATGGCCGACGATGCGGAAATCGATGTCGTCGGCACGCTGGCTGCGGCCTCCCGCGCCCGGCATCGGCGGCGGGGTAGCGACAGGCGCGGTGGCGCCGGCCTGCAGTTCCGGCACGTCGGCAATGGCCATCCAGCCGCTCATGCCCTCGCACCACACCAGCGCACGCGGATTGGCGCAGGCGTACTGGCGGGCGGCGTCATCGCCGAGGGGGCCAACGCGGTCGGCCTGGCCGGAGGAATGGAAGTACCACTGGGTCATCGCGCACCTGTCTGTGATGCCGGGCGTCGGCCTGGCTGAAGGCGTTCATCCTGCCAGAAGGCCGGGTCGCCGGGCACGGGCCACCGGTACCGGATTCGTCAACCGGCGGCGGCAGGCTGCCTTCACATCTGGGGGCGCGGATCTTGGTAATGAAAGATCCGTATTTGCGACGCTGTTGTTGTACTGCAACAATTGTCTGGTAGCGCCGGTCCACCACCCTTCCCAACACAGCCTAATCGCCATGTTCCCGAACCGCACTGCCCACGGCCGTACTCCGTCCGTGCATCCCCTCGTTGTCGCTCTTGCCGCCCTGCTGCCATTGACGGCCGCAGCCCAGGACGCCCCCGCCACCAAGGATCCGGTAGCACTGGACACCCTGCAGGTCACGGCCCAGCGCCGCGTCGAAAACGCCAAGGACGTGCCGGTCTCGATCTCGGCCATCCAGGGCGAAAAGCTCGACGTCCTCGGTTCGGCCGGCGACGACATCCGCTTCCTGTCGGCCCGCGTGCCGAGCCTGAACATCGAATCGTCCTACGGCCGTGCCTTCCCGCGCTTCTACATCCGCGGCCTGGGCAACACCGATTTCGATCTCAATGCCTCGCAGCCGGTGTCGCTGGTGTATGACGATGTGGTGCAGGAGAGCCCGCTGCTGAAGGGCTTCCCGCTGTTCGACCTGGCCGGCGTGGAAGTACTGCGCGGCCCGCAGGGCACGCTGTTCGGGCGCAACACGCCGGCCGGCGTGGTGAAGTTCGATTCGGCCCGTCCGTCGCAGGATGCCGATGGTTACGTCAAGGTCTCCTACGGCACCTACGACACCTGGAATACCCAGGCCGCCTACGGTGGCCCGCTGACCGACCGCTGGTCCGCGCGCGTGTCGGCGCTGTACCAGCGCCGCGACAACTACGTGGACAACACCCGCCCGAACGCACCGGCCGAAGGCTTTGAAGGCTACGACGAAGCCGCGGGCCGCGTGCAGTTCCTGTACGAAGGCGACGAGTTCGAGGCGCTGTTCAACCTGCACAAGCGCAAGCTCAACGGCACCGCGCGCCTGTTCCGCGCCAACATCATCCAGCCGGGCAGCAATGCGCTGGTGGAAAACTTCGACCGCGACAAGGTCTCCAACGACGGCGAGAACTTCTCCGAGCTGGAAACCTGGGGCGGCAGCGCACGCCTGCAGTGGAATCTGGGCGGCGTGACGCTGCACTCGATCACCGGCTATGAAACCGCCGAATCGCTCAACCATGGCGATATCGACGGCGGCTACGGCGCCAGCTTCCTGGGCGCAGGCAACTACGGCCCGGGCTTCATTCCGTTCCCGTCCGAATCGGCCGACGGCCTGCCGCACCACCGCCAGTGGACCCAGGAATTCCGCGTGGAATCCAACGAATGGGGCCGCTTCGACTGGCAGGCGGGCGTGTTCTACTTCGATGAAGACGTCACCATCGACAGCTTCAACTACGACTCGCTGACCCCGGGCAACCCGCAGACCGGCCATGCCGTGCAGAGCCAGCGCAACAAGGCGTGGGCGGCATTCGCCTCCGGCGATTTCGACGTCACCGAGAAGTTCAAGCTGCGCGGCGGCGTGCGCTACACGCAGGACAAGAAGGACTTCACCGCCAGCGTGCTGCAGGCGGTGCCGGGCGGTACCCCGGTCAGTGGCCCGTACCTGGCCAACACCGATGTCGACGATGTCAGCTGGGACCTGAGCGGTGTGTACCAGGTCACCGACAACTTCAACGCGTATGCACGCGTGGCCAAGGGCTTCCGCGCCCCGTCCATCCAGGGCCGCCTGGCCTTTGGTGGCGTGTCGCAGGCCGATTCGGAGAAGGTGATTTCGTATGAGATCGGCGTCAAGGCCGATCTGTTCGACCGCCGCGCGCGCCTGGGCTTCAACATCTTCCGCTACAACGTGGATGGCCAGCAGTTGATCGCAGTGGGCGGCAGCAACAACACCGCCACCCTGCTCAACGCGGACAAGACCATCGGCCAGGGCGCGGAGCTGGACTTCGAAGCCTACCTGACCGACCACGTGCTGCTGACCCTGGGCAGCAGCTACAACGACACCGAGATCAAGGACCGCGACCTGGCCGTGGCGATCTGCGGTGGCGGCTGCACCATCACCGACCCGACCACGGTGATCAACGGTGGCACCTACGCGCTGGTCAACGGCAACCCGTTGCCGCAGGCGCCGAAGTGGATCCACAACATGACGCTGCGCGCCGGCTTCCCGATCACCGATGCCAGCGAGCTGTACGTCTACACCGACTGGGCCTACCGCAGCGCGGTGAACTTCTTCCTGTACGAGTCGCCGGAATTCCGCAGCCGCTCGTCGCTGGAAGGCGGCCTGCGCCTGGGTTACAACTGGGATTACGGCCAGTACGACGTGGCCGTGTTCGGTCGCAACCTGACCAACCAGACCCGCGTGGTGGGTGCCATCGACTTCAACAACCTGACCGGCTTCCTCAACGAGCCGCGTACGTTTGGCGTGGAGTTCACCGCGAAGTTCTGATGTCGCGGAAGATGGGTTGAATCGAAAACGGCGCGGAGGGATCCGCGCCGTTTTCGTGTGTGGTGAAACCGTACCGCGAAACTCAGAGCGCGCTGGCGGGTCGGATCTTCAGCACGGTCTCTTCCGCCGCGCAGTCACGGCTGACACTCGCGCCGGTCTTTCTCGCTGCCGCGATCTCCTTGCGTGCGGCCAGCAGGTCGCGGTTGAAGTCGGCGTTGTCGTGCAGCCTGGCCACGGCTGCCGCGCCCATGAAGCGTCCTTCCAGGATGTCGCTCTGCCAGTGCACGTTGCACACCAGGCGGCTCTCGCCGTAGTTGCGGCCGCGGGCCTGGATGGCGTCGGCGCGCTCGGGGACGATCTCCGACAGGATCAGCGCCCATGCCCAGCCGATCGAGGTGTGGCCGGACGGGTAGGAGCCGTTCTTGCGCAGGCCCTCCTCATCCTCCGGCGTGCAGGTGGGTTCGCCATTGACCGTGAACGGGCGCGCGCGCTGGTAGTGGTGCTTGGCGGCCCGGGTGGCGGCGCTGGCATCGATGCGGCTGCGCTCCAGCAGGCGGTAGAGCGCGGGGGTCTTCTGCGCGTCCACGTCCAGCCCGATCGCGCAGGCGAACTGGTTCGCGCCTTCCGGGAAGCCCAGCTCGGCATCGCGGTGGGCCTGGGCGAAACGCGGGGTGTCGCGCAGCGCGCGCGCCTCCCGGCTGACCTGCTCGTCCAGCGCGAAGCCGGCCGAGCCCGCCGCCGGCGGGGCCGGCACCAGCGCCATGCTGTCCGGCACCGCGTCCGCCGCCAGGTAGCCCACCGCCTTGGTGACCACCGAGGCTTCCACCGGGGTGGTCGGCGCGGCCACCGTGGTACAGCCGGCCAGGGCCGCGATCAGGGCGGTGGCCAGCAGGGGGCGCAGGAAGGGGGCGGAAGCGGCAACGTGCATCGGCAGGTCTCAAAAGCGTGAAGCCCGCATGATCGCAGCTTCCCGGGCGCCTGCCAGCGGCCACTGGTCATGCCGCCAGACCCGGCATGGCGCAGTGCAGCGCGGCGTTGGGAGTCGTTTCAAATGATAGGAACCCTCTACTGGTTCACGGAAACCGATTCGCATGCGGAATAGCTTCTGTCGGCAATCAGGGGGATCACCGGTAGGGCGGGGCGTGCCCCGCCGAGCAAAGGGAGTCACAGGATGCAAAGCACTGCAGTGGGGAAGGGCGTGGGCCTGGCCCTGGGAATGATGCTGGCGTGTGCCAGCGCGCACGCCGCCGACGTGGTGGGCGTGGCGTTCGTACACGGCACCGGCAAGCAGACCGATGCGCGCGCCGATTACTGGCAGCCGGGCATCATCGACACCGTTCGCCAGGGCCTGCCCAACAGCGCCAATTACACCGTGGTCAACTGCGATTTCGAGCAGTACATGTGGAAGCCGGAAGCAGCCGGCTGCCTGGCTGGCCAGCTCACCACGTTCATCAACACGCGTGGCATCACCAAGCTGGTGGTGATCACCCATTCCAACGGCGGCAACGTGGTGCGCTGGATCCTGTCCAATCCCACCTACGACAGCCGCTACCCCAAGCTCATCCAGACCATCAGCAAGGTCACCGCGCTGGCGCCGTCGTCGGCCGGCACGCCGCTGGCTGATGCGGTGCTCAACGGCAACGCCTTCGAAGCCTCGGTCGGTTGGCTGCTGGGTTACCAGAACGATGCGGTGCGCATGCAGCAGGTGGGCTGGATGGCCACCTACAACGCGCAGAACCTGTACGGCACCGCCGGCCGCCCGGCGCTGCCCAGACCGTTCCGCGCGGTGGTGGGCTCGGATGTGGAATCGGCGGTGTGGGACAGCAACAGCTACTGCGGTGGCTATGCGCAGAACGTGGGGCTGGAGCTCACCCAGAACTGGCTCAACAGCTGTTCCGATGGCTTCCTGGAATGCAGCAGCCAGAAGGCGGCCGGCAGCGTGCTGTTCACCGACAAGGCGCGCACCAACGGCGCCGAACCGCTCAGCCACAACCAGAGCCGCCGCGAATGCTTCGGCCTGGGCGCGATCCTGCGCAACGACCTGACCCTCTGAGGAGCACGCCATGACGTCACGATTGATGCTTGCCATGGCCGTAGCCTCGGCGCTGTTCGCGCTGCCGCTGCACGCCGCCCAACCGCTGCAGGCCGCGCGCGGCACCGACCAGGTGGCCCCGCGCGTGGAACGCGCGCCGATGCCCGATGCCACGGTGGAACGCGCCCCCGTGCGCTTTGCGTGGGCATTGGACCCGACCCAGCCGCTGAGCGCACCGGCCCCGTTCGTCGCACTGAGCCGCAGCTACTGGGACACCGTGGATGCGGCCACGCTGCAGCGCGGCCTGGCGCTGCCGCTGACAGCGCCGGATGCGGTGATCCAGGTCAGCCCGGTGCAGGGCGCCCGCGCGCTGCAGGTGGAGCAGCTGCAGGTGCGCGACCCCTCCGGCGCCATGGCGCTGGACAAGGTGGTGGATGCCCAGCAGCTGCGCGCTGCCGGCATGGGCGTGGGCGAGGGCAGCGCGATGGCGCGCACCGGCGCCAGCACCGCGGTGGGGACCTATCGCCTGCAGGCGCCGCAGGCCCAGGGCCGTTACGTGGTGCAGGTGCTGGAGCCCAACAGCCCGATCGCGCTGACCCTGCAGGCCGACCGCCAGCAGGTGCTGGCCGGCGGCAGCGTGCAGTTGAACGCTCGCCTGCAGCATGACGGCGGCAATGCGGCGCTGGCGGCCGGGCGTTCGGTGGCGCGCACGCTGCCGGCGGGCGGCGAAGCGCTGCTGGTGGCACCGGACGGCCGCAGCTGGCCGGTGCCGCTGGTGGCCGGCAAGGACGGCCTGCGTGCGCAGGTGAACATTCCCGAGGATGTGGGGCAGGCACAGGGGCTGTGGGAACTGCAGGCATTCGTCACCGCGCAGGGCGTGCAGCGGGATGCCAAGGTGGCGTTCGCGGTGGCCCGGCCGACGGCGCGCTTCAGTGGCCAGGTCGAGGTGGATGCCGCTCGGCGCCAGGTGCGGCTGCCGCTGCAGATCGGCGCGCCGGGCCGTTATGAGGCACGCGGCACGCTGCACGCCACCGGGCCCGACGGCAAGCTGCACCCGGTGGCACAGGCGCACAGTGCGGCGTGGTTCGATGCGGCCGGTGCCGGCGAACTGCTGCTGGCGTTCGATACCGTGGCGCTGCCGCGTGGTTACAGCGCCCCGTTCGAACTGCGTGACCTGCAGTTGCAGGACCAGGGCCGGATGGCCCCGATCGAAAGCCGCGCGGTCGCGGTGCGGTTCTGAAACACGCCGGGGGCGGCCGCGCCGCCCCCGGTTGTCACCCTGCGAACGCGGTCAATCGTCCTTCGTGTTCCACGACCTGGATCGGCCCGCCGAACACCTCCGACAACGGCCCATCGCGCAGCAACTCCGCCCGCGTGCCATCGGCCGCGATCCGGCCGCCACGCAGCAGCACCACGCGTTCGATTTCCGGAATCACCTCTTCGATGTGGTGGGTCACCAGCACCAGCGTGATGCCCTGCGCGGCCAGCGTGCGCATGGTGGCGATCAGGTGCTGGCGCGCCACCAGGTCCAGCCCGGTGGAGGGCTCGTCCAGCAGCAGCGCCTGCGGCCGGTTCACCAGCGCCCGCGCGATCAGCACGCGCCGGGTTTCACCGGCGGAAAGTTCGGCATAGCCGCGGTGCAGCAGCGGCAGCGCGCCGGTCAGCGCCAGCGTCTCGCGCACCCGTGCGCGCATGTCGTCGGTGACCTCGCGGAACGCGGGCACCACGAAGCTGGCGAAGAAACCGGACAGCACCGCTTCCTCCACGGTCAGCCCGGGCATGTCGGCCAGGTTGCTGCTCAGGTCGCCGGTGACGATGCCCAGCTGCGAGCGCAGCCGGTCCACCTGCCAGCGGTTCTGCCCGAGCACGCGCACCGCGACAGTGCCGTCGGCATGCGCCAGCGGGTACAGCTCACGGGTGATGAGCTTGATGAAGGAGGATTTGCCGCAGCCGTTGGGGCCCAGCAGCGCGGTGTGCTGGCCCTGGGCGATGCGCAGGCTCAGGTCATGCAGTACGCGGACCTGGCCACGGATGACGCAGGCGCGGTCGAGTTCGATCAGGGGCGCGGCGGCGGCAACGGCCGGCGGTGGGGTGGCAACGGTCATGAATGCGGGGGCAATGCTCACGAAGGGGGAAAACAACTGAATGACTGCGCAAAAATCGCATCAGACGGATGAAGTTTGCAACGTCTGGCCCCATCATGGCCCTACCTGTACCCGTTTCCCTGCTGGCCATCACGGCCCGGAGTCCTGCGATGCTCGATACCCTCATCAACTTCCTGACCGGCGGTGTAGTCGGCCTCGGCTGGTGGGGCATGGGCCTGGTGCTGCTGGTGTTCACCCAGCTGACCATCTTTGCCGTCACGCTCTACCTGCATCGCAGCCAGGCGCACCGCGGCGTGGATTTCCACCCGGTCATCGCGCACTTCTTCCGCTTCTGGACCTGGCTCACCACCTCCATGATCACCAAGGAGTGGGTGGCCATCCACCGCAAGCACCACGCCAAGGTGGAAACCGAGGAAGACCCGCACAGCCCGGTGACCAAGGGCATCGGTACGGTGTTCTGGCGCGGCGTGGAGCTGTACCGCGAAGCCCGTGGCATGCGCGCGGACATCGAGCAGTACGGCCGTGGCGCCCCGGAAGACTGGATCGAGCGCCACCTGTACACCCCGCACGCCAACCTGGGCCCGGTGGCCCTGTTCGCGGTGAACCTGCTGCTGTTCGGCCTGCCCGGCGTGGCCCTGTGGGCGATCCAGATGGCGTGGATCCCGTTCTGGGCCGCCGGCGTCGTCAACGGCCTGGGCCACTGGTGGGGCTACCGCAACTTCGAATCGGCCGACACCTCCACCAACCTCACCCCGTGGGCGTTCTGGATCGGCGGCGAAGAGCTGCACAACAACCACCATGCCTTCCCCAGCTCGGCCCGCTTCTCGATGCGCCGCTGGGAGTTCGATATCGGCTGGGCGGCGATCCGTGGCCTGCAGGCCGTGGGCCTGGCCAAGGTGCTGCGCGTGGCGCCCAGCATGGACGTGCGCCCGAACATCGCCGTGCCCGATGCCGAAACCCTGAAGGCGCTGCTCTCGCACCGCTTCCAGGCCATGACCGATTACCAGCGCAATGTGTTCGTGCCGGCGCTGCGCGAAGAAGCCGCGTTTGCGGGCGCCAAGCTGCGCAAGCTGCTGCCGCGCCGCATGCGCCGGGGCCTGGTCAACGATGGCCGCTGGCTCAAGCCCGATTGCCGCGCCGAGCTCAGCAGCTGGGTCGAACAGCGCCCGCGCATCCGCGTGCTGGTTGAACACCGCGCGCGCCTGGCCGCCCTGCTGGAAGCCCGTGGCAACGATGCCGCCGAACGCCTGAAGCTGCTCCAGGCCTGGTGCCATGAAGCCGAGGCCAGCGGCATCGCCGCGCTGCAGAACTACGCCGCGCGCCTGAAAGGCTACGCGCTGACGGCGCACTGACCAGTGCGGCGTTTTTCCTGCGCGTCCCTGCTGCTGCTTGCCGCCTCCGCGCAGGCCCAGGTCACCGATACCGGCGGCTACCTGCAGCGCATGGATGCCGACGGTGACGGCAAGGTCAGCGTCGAGGAATACGTGCAGTGGATGATGTACGCCTTCGACCGCATGGACCGCAACGCCGACGGCGTGCTCAGCGCCGATGAACTGCCCGGCGGCAAGGGCAAGCCGATCACCCGCGAACAACAGCGGCAGACGATCATTGAACGCTTCCACAAGCAGGACGCCAACGGCGACGGCTTCCTGAGCGCGAAGGAATTGTCCGCCCCACCGCGATAACCCCATGCCCGAACTTCCCGAAGTAGAAACCACCCGCCGCGGCCTGGCCCCGCACCTGGAAGGCCGCCGCGTGCATGGCGTGATCCTGCGCCGGCCGGACCTGCGTTGGCCGATTCCCGACGAAATCAGCGCGCTGCTGCCCGGCCAGGCGATTGAAGGCGTGCGCCGCCGCGCCAAATACCTGCTGCTGGATACCGCCATCGGCAGCGCGGTACTGCACCTGGGCATGTCCGGCAGCCTCCGTGTACTACCGGGGGACACCCCGGTCCGCGCGCACGACCACGTCGATATCAGCCTGGACAACGGCCGCCTGCTGCGCTTCAACGACCCACGCCGCTTCGGCAGCCTGCTCTGGCAGCCGGCCGGGGCCACCCACCCGCTGCTGGCCAGGCTGGGCCCGGAGCCGCTGGACGATACGTTCGACGGCGACTACCTGTTCCAGCGCAGCCGTGGCCGCAGTGCCTCGGTGAAGACCTTCCTGATGGACCAGGCCATCGTGGTCGGGGTGGGCAACATCTACGCCGCTGAAAGCCTGTTCATGGCCGGCATCAATCCCCTGCGCGAGGCCGGGAAGATCTCGCGCGAGCGCTACCAGCGGCTGGCCACGGCAGTGAAACAGATCCTGGGCCACGCCATCACCCGCGGCGGCACCACCCTGCGTGATTTCATCAATCCGGACGGCGCCCCGGGCTATTTCGAGCAGGAACTGCTGGTCTACGGGCGTGAAGGCGAGCCCTGCCGGCAGTGCGGCCGGGCCCTGCGCCACGCCACCATCGGCCAGCGTGCCAGCGTCTGGTGCGGTCACTGCCAGCGCTGAACTGTCCTACGCATCTGCAGGAAGCGGCGCTATAGTCGGGCAAACGTCACCGGCGGGGGTGTGCGATGGACGAAAGCCCGGATATCACCGTATGGCTCGATTCGGCCCGCGCGGGCGACCGCGCCTCGCTGGACCGGGTGCTGACCCTGCTCTACCAGGAACTGCACAGCATGGCCCGGCGCCAGCTGGCCGGGCAGCAGGGCCGCACGCTGGATGCCACCTCGCTGGTCCATGAGTCCTACCTCAAGCTGCTGGGCGCACGCGGCGCGGCCCGGTTCGAGGACCGCGCGCACTTCTTTGCCTACGCCGCCTCGGCCATGCGCAGCGTGGTGGTCGACTACGCGCGCAACCGGCTGGCGCGCAAGCGCGGCGGCGATCTGAAGCGCGTGGCGGAAATACCCGAGAACAGCAGCAGCGGCGTGCGCCTGGATGAGGACCTGCTGGCGCTGGACGTGGCGCTGGCGCGGCTGCAGGCCGTGGACAACCACCTGGCCAAGGTGGTGGAACTGCGCTACTTCGCGGGGTTGTCCGAGCAGGAAATCGCCGACCTGTGCCAGCGCTCTGAGCGCAGCATCCGGCGCGACTGGCAGAAGGCACGGATGTTCCTGCTGGCGTCGGTCCGCGAGGACTGAGCGCAGCGGCAATCAGGGCCCCGCGCCGTGGCGCGGGCGGAAGGGCAGGGATCACGCGGCGCCCCGGGGAAAGGACGATGGACGCAGTGCGCTGGCGGCAGCTGTCCACGCTGCTGGATCAGTTGCTGGAAATGCCGCACGCCCAGCGCAGCGCGCGCCTGGCGCAGCTGCGTGCGGCCGATGCCACCCTGACCGACGACCTGGAGCGGCTGCTGGAGCACGAGCAGGAGAGCCAGGAATTCCTGGCCCAGCCGCTGTGGACCGCCGCGCCCGAAGACAGTCGCGCTGGTACCCATATCGGTCCGTACCGGTTGCTGCGGCAGCTGGGCGAAGGCGGCATGGGCGAAGTCTGGCTGGCCGAGCGCGCCGATGGGCTTTACCAGCGCCAGGTGGCGCTGAAGCTGCTGCGCAGCGGCTACGCCGACCCCGGCCTGCGCCAGCGCTTCAGCCGCGAACGCGAAATCCTCGCGCGGCTGCAGCACCCGCACCTGGCGCAGCTGCTCGATGCCGGCGTGGACCTGCAGGGCCAGCCGTACCTGGCGCTGGCGTACGTGGAAGGGGAGCCGATCACCGATTACTGCCAGCGCCTGGAACTACCGCTGGAGCGCCGCCTGCAGCTGATGCTGCAGGTGTGCGCGGTGGTCAGCCACGCACACGCGAACCTGATCGTGCACCGCGACCTGAAGCCCTCCAACATCCTGGTCACCGCCAACGGCGAGGTGAAGCTGCTCGATTTCGGCATCGCCAAACTGCTCGACGATGAGCAGGCGCGCACCAACGCCGCGCACCCGCCCACCGAAGCGCGCGCCTTCACCCTGCACTACGCCGCGCCCGAACAGGTACGCGGCGAACCGGTGACCACGTTGACCGACGTGTATTCGCTGGGCGTGGTGCTGTTCGAGGTGATCACCGGGCGCAAGCCCTACCGCCTGCGCCGGCACAGCGATGCCGAATGGGAACGCTCGATCCTGGAAGTGGATGCCCCACGCGCCTCCAGCGTGCTGCTGCGCGGCGACATCACCGATGCGGCCGCCACCCCGGCTGCGCGGCGGCTGGCCCGGCGCCTGCGCGGTGACCTGGACACGATCCTGCTCAAGGCGCTGCAGAAGGAACCGGCGCAGCGCTACGCCTCGGTGGAAGCGTTGGCGCAGGACCTGCAGCGCTTCCTGGAAGGCCGCCCCATCCACGCGCGCCCGCAGCGTTCGCTGTACCGCCTGCGCAAGTACCTGGGCCGGCACCGCTGGGGCGTGGCGCTGGCTGCGGTGGCGATCCTTGCGCTGGCGGTACTGGCGGCGCTGGCGGTGTGGCAGATGCAGCAGGCGCGGCGTGAGATCGCGCGCGCGCAGGCCATGCAGGATTTCACCATCGGCCTGTTCGACCGCGCCGCCAGCGTGCGCCACGGCAGCTTCGATGTGCGCCAGCTGCTGGCCACCGGGCAGCAGCGCGGCGAGGCGGAGCTGGCCGACCAGCCACTGCCGCTGGCCGACCTGGAAGGGGTGATCGGCCGCCTGCGGATCGGCATGGGCGATTACGCGCTGGCGCTGGAAACCCTGGACCGGCAGCGCGCGCTGCTGGAACAGGTCAAGCAGGTGCCGCCCGGGCTGCAGCTGGAAGCGGTCACCCAGCGCGGCCGCGCGCTGCGCATGCTGGGCCGCTCGCGCGAATGCGTGGCGCACATGACGCCAATGCAGGCGCTGGCCGCCGAACAACGCCAGGCATTGCCGTCGGTGGTGGCCGAGTTCCATGCCCAGCTGGGCCGCTGCCAGCAGCTGCTGGGCTACCGCGATGAGGCACGCGAAGGGTTCGAGCGTGCGCTGGCGCTGCGCCGCGACATCACCCACGACGCCACCGGCATGGCCGAAAGCCTGTCCGACCTGGCCGCGCTGGAGAATGACGATGGCAATGCGCAGGCCGCGCTGGCCGGTTACCGCCAGGCCCTGCAGCTGCTGCAGGCCCGCACCACCGACCGCCACCCGCAGCTGGTCACGCTGCGCGGCCACCTGGGCGAAATGATGGCCGCGCAGGGCGACCTGGACGGGGCCGACCGCAGCCTGCGCGCGGCATGGACCGACGCGGTCAGCCTGTACGGCAATGACCATCCCGAAACGCTGACCATCCGCCGCCTGCGCGCGACCCTGGCGCTGCAGCGCGGTGACCTCGCCGAAGCCGAGGCCGCCCTGCAGCGGGTGCACCGGCTCACCCGCCAGGCGCTGGGCGAGCAGCACCGCGACACCGGGCAGACCTGGCATGCGCTCGGCCGCTCGGCGCTGGAACGCGGCGACACCGCGGCGGCGGTGGATGCGTTCGGCCGCGCGGTGGCGATCTGGCGCCAGCCGGACTGCATCGGGCTGCTGCCGCAAGGCCTGTACGACTACGGCAACGCGCTGGCCGAAGTGGGCCGCTGGCAGGATGCGCTGGCCGCGTTCCACGAAGGCCGCCAGTGGCAGGCCGCGCAGCGCGGCGACGACGACCCGGAGGTACAGCGTGGCGACCGCCGCATGGCCGAGATCATCGGCGAGCATGTCGACCCCTGGCAGGCTGGCGAGCGTTTGACGAAACTGATGCGGCAGTCCGCGCGCGGAGGGCCGGAGGCCCGGCTGCAGCTCCAGGCGGTGCAGCTGGCGTGGGGGCGCAACCTGATCCGCATGGACCAGCCGGTGGAGGCCCAGCGCGCGCTGCAGCCGCTGACCGAGGGCGAGGCGATGGATCCGCGCAGCATCAACCTGCGCTGGCTGGCACGGACCGCGCTGGCCCAGCTGGACTGCGCGCAGGCGCCGGTACGTGGGCGCGAGGCGCTGGCGCAGCTGCAGGCCGAAGTACGCGCGCAGCGCCCCCAGGGGGGACGCATCCCACGGCAGATCGAGCAGGCGCTACAGGCCTGTGGCAGCAAGGCCCTGCAGGCGCGCACCGGCCAGCCTGAACGCAGGCCCGGCGCCACGGCGGCGAATTAACGTTCACGTGCCTATGATGGCCGACCCTTTCCTGCCCATCGCTGCCTGCATGCAACGACGCGACTTCATCCGCAACGCCTCCCTGGCCCTGGCCGCCATCGGTTTTCCCGCGCTGCCGGCCTGTGCCGCGCAGGGCAGCCAGGTAGGCCTGCGCCGGCTGGGCGAGCCGCAGCCGTTCGACTTCGCCACCCTCAAGGGCCAGGCGCGCGCGCTGTCCGAGGCCGCCTACAAGAGCCACCGGCGCACCCTGCCGGGCCCGCTGGAGGCGCTGGACTGGGACCAGTACCAGTCGATCCGCTACCGCCAGGACCACGCGCTGTGGGCCGACCAGCCCGGCCGCTTCCAGGCCAAGTTCTTCCACCTGGGCCTGTACTTCCATTCGCCGGTGCGCATGTTCGACGTCGTCGACGGCAAGGCGCAGGAACTGGCCTATGACCCGGCCGCCTTCGACTACGGCAAGAGCGGCCTGAAGAATGGCCACCTGCCGGCCGACCTGGGGTTTGCCGGGTTCCGGCTCAACACCCGCGCCGACACCGACCGCGATTTCGCCGCCTTCCTGGGTGCCAGCTACTTCCGCGCGGTGGGCAAGGAAGGCCAGTACGGCCAGTCCGCCCGCGGCCTGGCGATCGATACCGGCATGGACCGCCCGGAAGAATTCCCCGATTTCATCGCCTATTTCCTGGAACAGCCGGCCGCCGACTCCAACACCCTGGTGGTGTACGCGCTGCTGGATTCCCCCAGCGTGGCCGGTGCCTACCGCTTTGCCATCACCAACGGCGATGTGCTGCTGATGGACGTGGACGTGGCGCTGTACCCGCGCAAGGCCATCGAACGGCTCGGCATCGCGCCGTGCACCAGCATGTACCAGGTGGGCGAGAACGATCGCCGCATGGCTTGGGACTGGCGCCCGGAGATCCACGACACCGACGGCCTCTCGATGTGGAACGGCGCGGGCGAATGGATCTGGCGCCCGCTGTCCAACCCGCGCCAGCTGCGCTTCAACATGTTCGTGGACAACAACCCGAAGGGCTTCGGCCTGCTGCAGCGCGACCGCAGCTTCGACCATTACCAGGACGACGGCGTGTTCTACGAGAAGCGCCCGTGCCTGTGGGTGGAGCCTAAGGGGCAATGGGGCCGGGGCTCGGTGCAGCTGGTGGAAATTCCCACCGTGGACGAGACCTTCGACAACATCGTGGCGTTCTGGAACCCCGAAGCGAAGCCGCAGCCGGGCCAGGAAATGCTGCTGGGCTACCGCCTGTACTGGGGCGCCGAGCCGCCGGCACGACCGCCGCTGGCGCAGGCCGTGGCCACCCGCACCGGGCTGGGCGGGGTGATCGGCAAGAAGCGCGAGTATTTCTCGTGGCGCTTCGCCGTGGACTTCCAGGGCGGCGAACTGGCCGCGCTGATCGACAAGGGCGAAGTGGAAGCGGTGGTGCAGGCCAGCCGCGGCCGCACCGAGATCGTTTCGGCGCGCCCGCTGCGCGAGATCAAGGGCTACCGCGCCATGTTCGACCTGGTGCCGCCCGATGACAGCACCGACCAGATCGACATCCGCCTGTACCTGCGCAGTGGCGGCAAAACGCTGACCGAAACCTGGCTGTACCAGTACTCCCCGCCGCCGGCGGGGGCGCCGGAACGCACGCTGTATTGATCAGATCGGCAGGGATGCCTGCATCGGCTCGATCCGGCCCTCACCGCGCGTGATCTTCTTGAACTCCGCGCGGCTGACCGAGACGTAGCGTTCGTTGCCGCCGATCTCCACCTGCGGGCCGTCCTGCACCGCGTGGCCGTGTTCGTCCACGCGCACAGTCATGGTGGCCTTCTTGCCGCTGTGGCAGATGGTCTTGATCTCCTGCATCTCGTCGGCCCAGGCCAGCAGGTACTGGCTGCCCTCGAACAGCTCGCCGCGGAAATCGGTGCGCAGCCCGTAGCAGAGCACCGGAATGCGCAGCTGGTCGACCACTTCGCTCAGCTGCCAGACCTGGCTGCGGCTCAGGAACTGGGCCTCGTCCACCAGCACGCAGCCCAACGGACCATGGCCGGCGATGTCGGCGCGGATCAGCTGTTCCAGGTCGGTATCCCGGTCGAAGGCGATGCCGTCGGCCTTCAGGCCGATCCGCGACGCCACCACGCCGCGCCCGGCGCGGTCGTCCAGGCGCGGGGTGAGGATGGCCACCCGCATGCCGCGCTCGCGGTAGTTGTGCGCCGACTGCAGCAGCGTGGTGGTCTTGCCGGCGTTCATCGCCGAATAATAGAAATAGAGCTTGGCCATCGGCCAATTCTAGACGGCGCGCTACTTCCCGTCGCCCTCGCCGCCATGGACGGTTTCCGGCAGCCCCACGTCGATCTGCTGCTGGCGCAGGGGGGCCATCCAGTAGGTATCGTGCAGGCACCAGTACAGTTCGGGCTTCCAGTACTCCGGGTCGTAGTAGTCCGCGCCGGACTGGACTTCGCCCGCCGTGGCGCCGGTGCGCTGTTCCACCTGCAGGCCGCTGTGCACGTGCCCGACCCGGCTGCCGGTGATCTTGGACAGCCTTCCGCGCATGGCGCTTTCCAGCCGCGGCTTGGCGACCTCGTCGCCGTACTGGGCGAACACGTCCTGGCGGCGCTGCAGCGCCCGCTCGCGCTGCCCCGCGTCCAGCTCGACCCACCAGGCGTCGCGCAGGCGTACGAAGTCGTGATAGCCGCGCTCGGCGGCCAGGTCCATCCACGCATAGGCCAGCTCCGGGTCGGCCGCCACGCCACTGCCCTCGCGGTACATGATCGCCACCCGCAGCTGCGAGTACTTGTCGGCGTACTCGGCGGCCTTGCGGAACCGCGACAACGCGCGTGGCAGGTTGCCCTTGTCGATCTCCTTCAGCGCATAACGGCGCCAGCGCAGGTCCGGATGGCCATCCAGGAAGCCATCGGTCATCAGCGAGGCGGGAATGGTCCGGGGGGCCTGTCGCGCGCAGGCAGGGGCGCTTGCACCAGCCACCCCGCTGGCCAGCCAGAGCGCCGCCCCGACCGCGCTGCCGGCCATCCAATGCATGAATCCATTCATGTGACTGCTCCGTTCCGATCGCTCTCTGGATATCCCACCGCCCGGCGCAGGTCAAGCCAGGTCCGGTGGGCTGCCGCCCGTTACAATGCGGCACCCACGGAGAAGGCATGCACGGTCTCAACCCCCCCCAGAGCGCGGCAGTGCTGCACTGCGAAGGTCCCCTGCTGGTACTGGCCGGCGCGGGCAGCGGCAAGACGCGCGTGATCGTGGAAAAGATCGCCCAGCTGATCAGCACCCGCCGTTACCCGGCCAAGCGCATCGCGGCGATCACCTTCACCAACAAATCCGCCAAGGAAATGCGTGAGCGCGTGGCCAAGCGCCTGCACGGCGGCGACGCCGAAGACGTCACCATCTGCACCTTCCACGCGCTGGGCCTGAAGTTCCTGCAGATCGAGCATGCCGCGGTGGGCCTCAAGCGCGGCTTCTCGATCTTCGACGCCGACGATTCCACCTCGCAGGTGAAAGACCTCATGTACGGCGCCAAGCCGGACGACATCGAGGACGTGAAGAACCTGATCTCGCGTGCGAAGAACGCCGGCCTGTCGCCCGAACAGGCGATGGCCGAAGCGCGCAGCAACCGCGAGAAGGAAGCGGCCAGCGTCTACGAGCGCTACCAGCTGCGCCTGACCGCGTTCAACGCGGTGGATTTCGACGACCTGATCCGGCTGCCGGTGCAGGTGCTGGAAGAGAACCCGGAGATCGCGCTGGCCTGGCGCGAACGCATCGGCTACCTGCTGGTCGACGAATGCCAGGACACCAACGATGCGCAGTACCGGCTGCTCAAGCAGCTGGCCGGCACCGCCGGCAACTTCACCTGCGTGGGCGACGATGACCAGTCCATCTACGCGTGGCGCGGTGCCAACCCGGAAAACCTGCAGCAGATGGCGCGCGATTACCCGGCGCTGGAAATCATCAAGCTGGAGCAGAACTACCGCTGCTCCAACCGCGTGCTGCGCGCGGCCAACGCGCTGATCGCCAACAACCCGCACGAACACCTGAAGAAGCTGTGGAGCGACCAGGCGGACGGCGAACGCATCCGCGTGTGGGAATGCCGCAACAGCGAACACGAGGCGGAGAAGGTCGCGGCCGAGATCTCCTACCTGGCCACGTCCAAGAAGATTCCGTGGAGCGATTTCTGCATCCTGTTCCGCGGCAACTTCCAGTCGCGGCCGCTGGAAAAAGCGCTGCAGCTGGTGCGCGCGCCGTACCACATCACCGGCGGCACCGCGTTCCTGGAACGCCAGGAAGTGAAGGACACGCTGTCGTGGCTGCGCCTGCTGGTGAACCCCGACGACGATACGGCGTTCATGCGTGCGGTGCAGGCGCCCAAGCGCGAAGTGGGCGCCGGCACGCTGGCCAAGCTGGCCGAGCTGGCCTCGGACAAGGAACTGCCGATGGCGCACGCGGCCGAGGCGATCGGCGCGCTGGCGCAGCTGCCGCCGCGCGCGGCCAACGGCCTGAGCCGCTTCACCGACATCCTGCGCGACCTGCGCGCGGAAATGCCCAAGCTCAGCTCGGGCGACCTGGTGCGCAAGCTGGTGAAGGACTCCGGGCTGGTGTCCGAACTGCGTGGCGCGTGCAAGGAAGAATCGGTGTACCAGCGCCGCCTGGGCAACCTGGAAGAGCTGGCGCAGTGGTTCGAGGGCGGCCCGCGTGGCGCCACCACCGCCGACCTGGCCGCGCAGCTGGCGCTGCTGTCGCGCAACGACAAGGACGACGGCGGCAACCAGGTGCGCATGATGACCCTGCACGCGTCCAAGGGCCTGGAGTTCCCCTATGTGTTCATCGTCGGCTGCGAGGATGGCGTGCTGCCGCACCAGGTCAGCCTGGACGAAGGCAACCTGCAGGAAGAGCGCCGGCTGCTGTACGTGGGGATCACCCGGGCCAAGGTGCAGCTGTGGATGAGCCACAGCAAGCTCACCCGCAAGTTCGGCGAGCACGTGCGGCTCAAGCCCAGCCGCTTCTTCGACGAGATCCCGGCCGAGGAAATGCAGCGCGACGGCGCCGACCCGGTGGCCGATGCAGCACGCAAGAAGGAACGCGCCAGCGCGGGGCTGGCGGCGATCGAAGCGTTGTTTGATTGAGGCGATCGGCCGCACAATCCGGTCATTGCCCTGTGACCGGAAGCCGCATGTCCGCCCTGATCCAGACCGACCGCCTGCACCTGCGCCTGATCGATCCCGACCATGACGCGGCCGACATGCTGGCCCTGCTCAACGAACCCGGTTTCATCCGCCACATCGCCGACCGTGGCGTGCGCACGCTGGCGCAGGCGCGCGATTACACCGCCGAACGCGTGCTGGGCAGTTACACGCTCAACGGGTTCGGCATGTACGCCATCATCCGCCGCAGCGACGGCGCGTGGCTGGGCAACGCCGGGCTGGTGCGCCGCGATGGCCTGCCCGCGCCGGATGTGGGCTACGCGCTGCTGGCGCAGTACGAGGGCCACGGCTACGCGTTCGAAGCCGCGCGCGGGGTGATGCATTACGCGCGCGACGTGCTCGGCTATCCGGACCTGTACGGCATCGTTGCCCCCGAGAACCTGCGTTCGGCCGCGCTGCTGCGCAAGCTGGGCATGGAAGACCGCGGCGATGTGCGCCTGCCGGCGCCACGCGATGAAGAAGTGCTGCTGCTGTTCGCCACGCCCGGCGCACCGGCGGTCTAACCGCCCAGCTGAGAGCGCAGTTCCGCCAGTTGTTCCTGCAGGGCAGCAACAGTGGTTTCCAGCTCCTGCACGCGCGCCTCGAGTGCGGCATTGCCACCACCGCTGGACGGCGCGGCCTTGTACTGCTCCGCCAACGCCTGCACATCCACCGGGCCGGCCAGCAAGTGCATGTACCGGTCTTCGCGCTGGCCGCCCGCGCGCGGCAGCAACACCGCCAGGCCGCGCTGGATCATGCGCTCGACGTGGTGGCGCAGCTCGTCGGCATCCTGGAACTGGAACAGGCGCTCGCTGCGGGTCAGCAGCTCGTTCACGGTCTGCGGGCCGCGCAGCAGCAGCAGGCCCAGGATGGCCAGCTGCTGGCGGGTCAGGTCCAGCGCGCTGCCGGCGCGGTGCTCGTAGCGCTCGGCACGCGAGGAGAACTGCTGGCGGGCCAGGCCCAGGGTTTCCAGCTGGCGCAGGGCGTGGTGCACATCGCCGGCTGACAGCTGCAGCACCGGCTCGCGCGCGGTCTTCTGGTTGGCGGCCACCTGGGTGGCATTGACCGTGAGCGGGTAGGCGTCCGGGGTGGTCGCTTCCTTCTCGATCAGGCAGCCCAGGGCACGGGCCTGGGCCGCATTGAGCACGGGCAGAGCAGGGGTCTGGGTGTCGTCGGTCATCTCGCGCTCCGGGTGTTTCTGGGGCGTGCAGCATAGCCGAGCCCCGCGGGCGGCATGAACCGCGGCGGCCAAGCCGGTAAACTGGCGCCACTCAGTACTGGTGATTCCCATGCGTCGTACCGCTGTTTCCCTGTCCGTGCTTGCCTGTGCCGTGATGGCGCTGGGTGCGTGCAAGCGCACCGAAACCCCCGCCGAAGCCGCTGCCCCGGCCCCTGCTGCCGCTGCCGCCGCGCCTGCCGCGAAGGGCGATGCCGCCGTGGCCGCCAACGACAACCTCAATGCCGTGCTGTGGATGCAGCGTTCGCAGGAATACCGGGCGATCACCGAGCAGACCTACCGCGCCGCCGCCGACCACCTGGACAAGGCGCTGAAGGAAGCCAACTGGGATGCGCTGGTGCCCGAAGAGCGCGGCAACGCCGCCAAGGGCCTGAAGCCGGCCGTGGTGCTGGACGTGGACGAGACCGTGCTGGACAACTCGCCCTACCAGGCCCGCCTGGTCCGCGATGGCGGCGAGTACGACGAACTGAGCTGGGACCAGTGGGTGGCCGAAAAGAAGGCCAAGGCCATTCCGGGCGTGGTCGATTTCGCCAAGGCCGCCAACGCCAAGGGCGTGACCCTGCTGTACATCTCCAACCGCGCCGTGCACCTGAAGGAGGCCACCTTGGCCAACCTGCGTGCCGAAGGCCTGCCGGTGGCCGATGACAGCGTGTTCCTGGGCCTGGGCACGGTGGTGAAGGACTGCGAGCAGGCCGGCAGCGAGAAGAACTGCCGCCGCCGCCTGGCCGGGCAGAACTACCGCGTGCTGATGCAGTTCGGCGACCAGCTGGGCGACTTCGTGGAAGTCACCGCCAACACCAACGACGGCCGCGACGCGCTGCTGCAGCAGTACCACGACTGGTTCGGCGAGCGCTGGTGGATGCTGCCCAACCCGACCTACGGCGGCTTCGAGCCGGCCCAGTTCAACAACGACTACAGCCAGTCGCGCCAGGCCCGCCACGACGCCAAGCGCGCCGCGCTGGATTACGCGCCGTGAGCCGCGCCCCGCTGCCGCTGCGCGATGACGAACGGCTGATCTTCGCGCTCGACGTGCCGGGCCGCGAGGACGCGCTGGCCTGGGTGGACCGGCTGGGCGATGCGGTCTCCTTCTACAAGATCGGCATGGAGCTGCTGGCGTCGGGCGAGTACTTCGAGGTGCTCGATGCGCTGGCCGCGCGCGACAAGCGCGTGTTCGTGGACCTGAAGTTCTTCGACATCCCGGCCACCGCCGCGGCGGTGATCCGCCGGCTGTCGCAGTGGCCGGTGAGCTACGCCACCATCCACGGCTGGCACCCGGCCATGATGGAGGCCTGCGCGGCCGCCAACAGCAGCGACATGCGCCTGCTGGCGGTGACCGTGCTGACCTCGATGGGGCGCGATGACCTGCGGGGCATGGGCATCGACCGCGAGCCGGTGGACGTGGTGGTCGAGCGCGCGCTGGCCGCCCAGGCTGCCGGCATCGACGGGGTGATCGCCTCGGGCCAGGAAGCCGGCCCGATCCGCGCCGCCACCGGCGCCGGGTTCTCGATCGTGTGCCCGGGCATCCGCCCCGGCGGCCCGGTCGGCGATGACCAGAAGCGCACCGTGGGCGTGGCGCAGGCCTTCGCCGACGGCGCCGACGCCATCGTGGTCGGTCGCCCGATCCGGCTGGCGGCCGACCCACGCGCGGCCGCGCTGGCGATCCAGGACGAGATCCGCAGCGCCCGGCGCTGAGTGATGTAAGGGTTCCACGCACCGGGATGGAACTGCATCCCGGTGCCAGGTAGCGCCTGTTCGCAGAAATGGATCCATCAATCGTTGGCCCCGCTGAAACGCGACCGGCCACGCAGTTGCCCCGTCTTCTTTGCCGTCGAATCGACCTGGCACACGCCCCGGCGCTGTGCCTGTCGTTTCCACTTTTCCGCAAAGGAGTTGCTGCATGCGTACCTGTTCCCGGCCGGCCTGGATATCCAGCCTGATCCTCGCTGCTGTTTCCGTTCCCGCGCTGGCCCAGTCCGGGCCGGACAACCTGCCCCACATCATCGGCGGGGTCGACGCCGAACCCGGCCAGTACCCGTTCATGGCCAGCCTGCAGCGGCTGGGCCGCGGCGATTCGGACCACGCCCGGCACGGCTGCGGCGCCACCCTGATCTCGCCCTCCTGGGTGCTCACCGCCGCCCACTGCGTCGACGGGCTGCTGCCGGCGCAGCTGGCGGTCGTGGTCGGCCAGACCACGCTGAAGACCACGCCGCGCCGCCGCGCTTCCAACGTCAAGGCGATCCACGTGCACCCGGCCTACGACGAAGGCAACCTGCTCAACGACGTGGCGCTGATCCAGCTCAAGCGGGCGGTGCCCAAGGCCGAGCCGGCCGAGCTGCTGCTGGGCCGGGACAGCGCCTACCTGAAGCCCGGGCGCGCCTTCACGGTGATCGGCTGGGGCGTGACCGACTTCCCCGGGGAGGAGCAGCTACCGACCACCCTGCAGACGGTGCAGCCCCCGTTCGTGACCTTCGCCGCGTGCCAGCAGGCCTACCCGGACCTGCAGGCCGGTGCGGTGATCTGCGCCGGCGCCGAGGGTATCGACAGCTGCAGCGGCGACTCCGGCGGGCCGTTGATGGTCCGCCGCAAGGGGGCCTGGACGGTGCTGGGCACGGTCAGCTGGGGCGAGGGCTGCGCGCTGCCGGATCGCCCCGGGGTGTATGCGCGGTTGTCGCAGGGCTATGTGCGTGACTTCATCCAGGCCACCTGGATGCGTGACTGATATCCAGTAGAAACAGTGGGTTGCGCCCATCCTGCCGGCCCGTCGGGCAGGATGGGTTGCCGCTGCGGGGGCGCAGGCCGCAAGATGCGGACCGGTCCGGGGAAGTCCGAATTCATGTCCATGCCGTTGATGACAGGGCGCTACCGACCCTGGGTGATGTCGCTGTCGCTGTGCGGGCTGCTGCTGGTGGGGGCGTGCAAGCGCGACACGATCGACCCGGATGCACCGGCCGCCGAGCCGGTGGCCGCGTTGCAGCAGATCGCCCGCCACTTGGCCGACAACGACCTGGTGGGCTACGCCCGCGCGTCGGTGCCGCCGGCCCAGTACACCCGCCTGCAGGCGGCCTGGAGCGTGGGCCACAGCCGCTGGCCGCTGACCGACCTGCCGCTGGATGGCCAGCTGCTGCCGATGCTGGCGGCGCTGTCCGCGCCGGATGCGCCCAAGCGCCTGCAGCGCTCCTTCGATACCCAGATTGCCGGCCAGGCCACCGGGGTGCGCCAGGCGGCCCATTCGATGGGGCTGTTCGGCGTGCAGTACCTGCGCAACCAGACCGACTACAGCGAGGCCGAGCGCGCCCACTACAGCCAGGTGGTGGATGTGCTGAGCCGCTGGGCCGCCGCCGCGCCACTGACCGACAAGCAGCGCGCCAGGACCACCATCACCCTGTTGACCGCCACCGCACGCAACGCCGGGCTGTCCACCGACGCCGAGCTGCAGGCGGCCGGCATGGAGGGCAGCCTGCGCCGGCTGGGGCCGTTCGCCAAGGCGCTGAAGACCGCGCTGGCCAGTTACGGGCTGTCGCTGGACGCGGCGATGACCGAACTGCGCGGCGAACTGGTGTCGCAGGAGGGCGACACCGCCCTGCTGCGGATCCAGTACCCGCTGGCCGGCGAACAGATTGAAGCCCAGGTGCGCATGACCCGCCGCGAGGGCCACTGGTACCTGGCGCGCACCCTGGAAGAGACCGACGCACTGCTCAAGGCGGCCGACGAAGCGGCGGCCGCCGTGGCCGCGCAAGCTGAACATGACGCGCAGCTGGCCGCCGAAGCAGAGGCCGCCGCGCAGGTCAAGGACGGTGCTTCTGCACCGGCTAAGCCATAATGAAGCCGATGCCGAACCAGAATCCCCTGCCTTTCCCCGGCGAAGAGCCGCCCAAGACGCCGGACGCCCCGTCCGCGTCGCCCGACACCGTGCCCGGCGCAGATGCACCGACCGCGGGTGCAACCGACCCGGCGGCGATCGTGCCCAGCCCGGTCAGCGCGGCAGCGCGCACCTCGTTCGGGCGCCGCCCGTGGTGGGCCCGCCTGCTGGGTCGCCTGGTCGAACCGTGGCTGTCGCTGAAGATCGAACCCGAACACCCCGGCCAGTACGACGACGGCCGCCCGGTGGTCTACGTGCTGGAAGACTACGGCCTGTCCAACGCGCTGATCCTGGACAAGGCCTGCCGTGAAGCCGGCCTGCCCTCGCCGCTGGTGCCCATTGCCGGCGACCCGACCGGGCGCAGGCGGGCGTACCTGGCGCTGTCGCGGCGGAGCAGCAGCAACTCGCTGATTCCCGAACAGCGCGGCGCCAAGACCCATTCCGATTCGCTGGCCAAGGTGCTGCAGGCCCACCGCGCACGCGGCGAGCTGGACGTGAACCTGGTGCCGGTGTCGATCTTCGTCGGCCGCGCGCCGGACAAGCAGAGCGGCTGGTTCGCGGTGCTGTTCTCGGAAAACTGGGCGCTGGTGGGCCGCTTCCGCCGCCTGCTGGCGGTACTGCTCAACGGCCGCAGCACCATCGTGCGGTTCGCCCCGCCGATCTCGCTGCGCGCCACCGTGGACGAGGGGCTGGACCCCGAGCGCACGGTGCGCAAGCTGCAGCGCGTGCTGCGCACCCACTTCCGCCGCATCCGCGAATCGGTGATCGGGCCGGACCTGTCCACCCGCCGCCTGCTGGTGGACAAGGTGCTGGAGGCCGACACCGTCCGCGATGCCATCGCCTCCCAGGCCAAGCGTGACAACACCAAGCCGGCCGATGCCTGGAAGAAGGCGCACGCCTACGCCTGGGAAATCGCCGCGGACTATTCCAGCCCGGTGGTGCGCTCGGCCAGCTTCATGCTCAGCCACGTGTGGAACCGCATCTACGCCGGCGTGCTGGTGCACCACCTGGACAAGTTCAAGGCCGCCGCGCCGGGCCATGAAGTGGTCTACGTGCCCAGCCACCGCAGCCACATGGATTACCTGCTGCTGTCCTACCTGCTGTACGACCGTGGCATCGTGCCGCCGCACATCGTGGCCGGCATCAACCTGAACCTGCCGGTGGTGGGCACGCTGCTGCGCAAGGGCGGTGCGTTCTTCATCCGCCGCTCGATCCGCGGCAACGCGTTGTATTCGGCGGTGCTGAGCGAGTACGTGGCGCAGCTGGTGGCCGGTGGCTATTCGATCGAGTACTTCGTCGAAGGCGGCCGTTCGCGTACCGGGCGCCTGCTGCAGCCCAAGGGCGGCATGATCTCGATGACGCTGCGCGCGTTCCTGCGCCAGCCGCGCAAGCCGGTGCTGTTCCAGCCGGTGTACATCGGCTATGAAAAGCTGATGGAAGGCGGCAGCTACCTGGACGAACTGTCCGGGCGGCCGAAGGAAAAGGAATCGATCTGGCAGCTGCTGTGGTCGATCCCCAAGGTGCTCAAGCAGAACTACGGCCAGGTGGTGGTGAACTTCGGCGAGCCGATCGCGCTCAACGACGTGCTGGCCCGCCAGGCACCGGAGTGGGACGGCGCGCCGGTAGGCGAGGATGAGAAGCCGTCGTGGCTGTCGGGCACGGTGGACCATCTGGCCGAACGCATCCAGGTGCACATCAACGGCGCGGCCGACGTGAACCCGATCAACCTGCTGGCGCTGGCGCTGCTGTCCACGCCCAAGCATGCGATGGGCGAAGCGGACCTGATCGCGCAGATCGAGCTGTGCAAGACCCTGCTGGTGGAAATGCCGTATTCGGACCGGGTCACGGTCACCCCGCATTCGCCGGAGCGGATCATCGCGCACGCCGAGGAAATCAACGTGCTGACCCGGGTCAAGCACCCGCTGGGCGATGTGCTCAGCGTCAGTGGCGATACCGCGGTGCTGCTCAGCTACTTCCGCAACAACGTCATCCACCTGTTCACCGCCTCGTCGTGGGTGGCGTGCTGCTTCCAGAACAACCGCCGCATGAGCCGCACCGGCCTGGTGCAGCTGGGCCGCACCGTGTACCCGTTCCTGCAGGCCGAGCTGTTCCTGCCGTGGACCGAGGACGAGTTCGCCCAGCGCATCGAGCAGACCATCGCGGTGTTCGTGCGCGAGGGCCTGCTGCAGAACGTCAACGACGACGACGGCGGCATCCTGGCACGCAACACCGGGCAGACCGACGAAGTGTTCCGCCTGCGTGCGATCGGCCATTCGCTGCAGCAGGCGTTCGAGCGGTACTACATCGCCATTTCGGTGCTGGTGAAGAACGGCCCGGGCACGCTGGGCGCGGCCGAACTGGAAAGCCTGTGCCAGCAGGCCGCGCAGCGCCTGAGCCTGCTCTACGCCCCGGCCGCGCCGGAGTTCTTCGACCGCACCCTGTTCCGCGGCTTCATCCAGAAGATGCGCGAGCTGCGCCTGGTGTGGCCGGACGAGAACAGCAAGCTGCTGTTCGACGAGCGCCTGGACATGTGGGCCAAGGATGCCAAGTTCATCCTGGGCCGCGAGCTGCGCCACACCATCGAGCGGGTGAGCCCCGAAGCCGCGAAACCAGAGGAACCGGTCGCCGCGGATTGAGGTGGGTGCGGGAAAGGGTAGGTGCCGACCGTTGGTCGGCACGCGTCACGCCGGCTCGTCCGGAATCAACATGTCTTCCAGCTTCGCGATGCGGTCCTTGAGCTGCAGCTTGCGCCGCTTCAGCCGCTTGGCCTCCAGCTCATCCTCGCCATTGGCGGCCATGCGCTGGATCTCTTCATCCAGCACGCGATGCTCCTGCCGGAGTTCGGCAAGCAGGTCGCTGATCTGTTCGGGCGTCAGGGTATCCACAGCGGTCGAGCATACACACCCGGGATGACGCCCGGGAGTGAACGCAGTCACTTCCGCGACCCGGTGAGGGCCGGTGCGAGCCGGTAGAATGCTCCGGATGCCTGCCGTCCTGCCCCTGCCCGATCCGCTGCCCCGCGCCCCGCGCACGGATGCGGCCGCGCAGGACAAACTGGCGCGCAGGTTGCGCCGCCAGGTGGGCCAGGCGATCGCCGACTTCGGCATGATCGAGGACGGTGACCGCATCATGGTCTGCCTGTCCGGCGGCAAGGACAGCTACACCCTGCTGGACGTGCTGCTGCAGCTGCAGAAGAAGGCCCCGGTGAGCTTCGAACTGGTGGCGGTGAACCTGGACCAGAAACAGCCGGGCTTCCCCGAACACGTGCTTCCCGGGTACCTGGCCTCGATTGGCGTGGCCTACCAGATCATCGAACAGGACACCTATTCGGTGGTCAGCCGGGTGATTCCGGAAGGCCGCACGATGTGCTCGCTGTGTTCGCGGCTGCGTCGCGGTGCGCTGTACCGGCACGCGGCGGAAAATGGCTTCAGCAAGATCGCACTCGGCCACCACCGCGACGACAGCGTGGCCACGTTCTTCCTCAACCTGTTCCACCACGCCAAGCTCTCGGCGATGCCGCCCAAGCTGCGCAGCGATGATGGCCAGCATGTGGTGATCCGCCCGCTGGCCTATGTGAGCGAGCGCGACATCGAACAGCATGCGCAGGCGCGCGGCTTCCCGATCATTCCGTGCACGCTGTGCGGCAGCCAGGACAACCTGCAGCGCCGCCAGGTGGCGCAGATGCTGCAGCAGTGGGAGGATCAACACCCCGGGCGGATCGACCAGATCGCGCGCGCGCTGGGCAACATCCACCCCTCGCAGCTGGCCGACCCCGCCCTGTTCGATTTCATGGCGCTGGGCCGCACCGCGGTCGCGCCCAGCCCGCCGTCGGCCTGGACCGATGGCACCCCCTGACCTTCCCTTTCACGTCTTCAACTCCGGATCTCCATGTTCTTTCGCAACCTGACGCTGTTCCGCTTCCCGACCGCCACTGATTTCTCCGACGTCGACACCCTGCTGCCGCAGGTGCTGCTCAAGCCGGTGGGCCCGCTCGAAATGAATTCGCGTGGCTTCATCTCCCCGTTCGGCCGTGAGGAAAAGGCCGTGTTCTCGCACCGCGTCGGCGACGCGCTGTGGCTGACCGTGGGCGGTGAGGACAAGATCCTGCCGGGCGCGGTGGTCAACGACCTGCTGGCCCGCAAGCTGGAGGAAATCGAGGAGAAGGAAGGGCGCAAGCCAGGCGGCCGCGAACGCAAGCGCCTGAAGGACGACCTGCTGCATGAGCTGATGCCGCGTGCCTTCGTGAAGAGCTCGCGCACCGACGCCCTGATCGACCTGACCCACGGCTACGTGGCGGTGGACTGCTCGAGCAGCAAGAAGGGCGAGAACATGATGTCCGACATCCGTGGCCTGCTGGGCAGCTTCCCGGCGATGCCGCTGAACGCCGAAGTGGCGCCGCGCTCGATCCTGACCGGCTGGATCGCCGGCGAGGAGCTGCCGACCGGGCTGAGCCTCGGCGAAGAGTGCGAGATGAAGGACCCGGCCGAAGGCGGCGCGGTGGTCAAGTGCCAGCACCAGGAACTGCGCTGCGACGAAATCGACAAGCACCTGGACGCCGGCAAGCAGGTGACCAAGCTGGCCCTGGTGTTCGAGGACAACCTGTCCTTCGTGCTGGGCGACGACCTGATCGTGCGCAAGCTGAAGTTCCTGGACGGCGCCCTGGACCAGCTTGGGCACGCCGACGAAGACGGCCGCCGTGCCGAGCTGGACGCCCGTTTCGTCCTGCAGAGCGGCGAAGTGCGCCGCCTGTTCCTGCTGCTGGAACAGGCCTTCAAGCTGAGCAAGGCCGACTGAGGCACCGGGCGGGGCCCTGCCCCGCCCCCCTTTACACCCCGCAGTCATATCCCGCGCACCACGGGCGCTATGCTGTACCCATGCCCGGATTCCTCCGCCGCCTGATCTCCCCGGCCGTTGCCCCCACGTTGCAGCGCGATACCGTGCGCCTGCGCCTGGAGGATGCCGAGATCGACGTGCTGCGCGTGCGCGATCCGCGCGCGCGCCGGATCAAACTCAGCGTGGATGAGCGTGGCGTGCGGCTGACCCTGCCGCCGCGTGCCAGCCTGGTGATGGGTGAGCGCTTCCTTGAGCAGCACCGCGGTTGGCTGTCCACGCAGCTGCGCAATTACCAGGCACAGAACCTGCCGCCGCCGCTGGTGATTGGCGAGCCCGGCGTGCTGCCGCTGCGTGGCGAACTGCTGCCATTGCGCTGGGAAACCGGGCGCTATGCGCGCCTGGAGCTGGACGACGATGGCGTGTGCATGCACCTGCCGGCACGCGGTACCGATGCCACGGTGAAGCGCGCGCTGCGCGAATTCTACGAAGCACAGACCCGCGCCGATGTCGGCCAGTGGCTGCCGCGCTACCTGCCCAGCCTGCCGCGCGCGCCTGCCCGGTTGCGGCTGAAGGTGATGTCCTCGCAATGGGGCTCGCTGGCGCCGGATGGCAGCATGGCGCTGGACCTGGCGCTGGTGCTGGGGCGGCCGTCGGCGTTCGAGTATGTGCTGGTGCATGAGCTCTGCCATCTGATCCAGGCCAATCATTCGCCGGCGTTCTGGGACGAAGTGGAACAGCGCTTCCCGGCGTGGCGTGAGGAGCGGGACTACTTCCAGCTGGAAGGGCGGCGGCTCAAGGCGATGTTGCGGCAGCTGCTTTAAACACGCTTCGGTGGGGTTTGCCACGCAGGGCGTGGCACTACGCATACGGTCGAACCGCCGGGCGTGTCCACATTCGACTTTGTTGCATGGGATCGCTGCTTGTGGCGCGGGAATCTGGCGGCTGCCGCCGCCACCCGGAATGCCCCATGTCGACGATGGCCTCGGTTGCCTTCGATGTGCTTACCAATGTGCTTGCTGCGGCCGTGCTGGGCACGGCGGCGATGCTGCGCGCGCGCGTGCCGGATGTGTCCGGGGTGTGGACGCTGACGCGCTATGGACAAGGGGCCGAGCGCCGCGCCGAGGCCGTGTACCTGGTGATGCTGTCGCAGAACGGGGTGCGCGTGGAAGGCGTGGCCGAGTGCGTGCAGTGCCGCGTTGGGAACGGTCCACTACGGCCGCTGCCCGGCCGCGAACGGCCACGGGTGGAGGTCAGCGGCGGGCTGTATGGCAGCGTGTTCCACCGCAAGCGGTTCCGACTGCTGTTCCGTGAAAGCGCACGGCGCCAGGGCAGCATCGCCACGCACGGAATGGACCGCCGTGAAAGCGACGACCACTGGCGCGGCAGCTACATCCTCAGTGCCGGCGGCCGCAGTGGCGACAGTGAGTGGCGACGCGGGCAGGGGGTGCATGATTTTGCCGTGGCCAACGACGCGTACCCATCAACCGATCAGGTCGATGCCCGTGCGCGCAGCGTGGCCGCCTGCGCCCAGCGTGCGGCCACGCGCGGGGCGGTGATGCACACCGCCTGATCGGTCACGGTGGTGACCGCGCGCTCCAGCAGCTGGATGTCGGCCTCGTGCTGGCGCGCCACGTGCGGGTCTTCGAAGAAGATCGCGCGCTGGCAGCGGCCTTCCAGCACCTGGTCGGCGATCTGCGCATCGCCACCCATCGGGCCGCTCTGGTAGCGGGTCACCCATTCCTGTTCCTTGGGCCAGCCCCGGCTCCAGGCCAGCTCATTCAGGCGCTGGCCGGTGGTGCCGGTACCCACGCGGCTGCGGAAGCGCGAGAGCAGATCGAAATGTTCGTCGGCGAAGGCCAGCATGGCCGGCTTCATCGCATCGTGCGCGATCAGCGCCAGCGTGTGCCGCTCGAACGCGTGCAGGTCATCGGCGCCGGGATCGGCGGCCAGGCCGGCGTGCATGCGTTCCACTTCGATCCAGTCGCGCGCGGTCGCCACGGTGGAGATGAAGGGCTTGCCGTGGATCACGCACTGGCGCTTGAGCGCGGTGGCTTCGGGGAACACCGAGGACGGGTCGACCGGGTCCATCAGGTAGATCGCCCCATCCAGCGTGCGCTCGGGCGTGCCCATGCCCACCACCTCGGCGACCAGCTTCATCAGGCCACCCTCGCGGCCGTTCGGGTAGCGGCGCAGGGGGGCGAAATCGGGCAGGAAGCCCAGCCGCTGGATGGCGTCATAGGTGCGGCCGACCGCATGCAGCTCCACGCCCAGCTCGCGCAGCCCGGTATCGCTGGCGCGCAGCCAGCGGAACAACGCGGCGTGCTTGTCGTGGTGGTGCAGCCGATTGGCGGCCAGGCCGATGCGCATGGGAATCATCCGGGAAAGTGGGGCATCCGCGACATTACCAGCCCTTCACGACAATTCGTAAAAGTTGCATAGCCGCCTACCGGGGCCATAACCGACATTGACCGCCATCAGCCCGTCAATCAGGACAGTCCCCCATGCCCCTCTCCGCTACCCGCACCGCACCGTCGGTGCAGACGCTGGCCCACGACCGCGGCGCCCGCATCCGTACGCTGGGCCGCCTGCTGCGCCATGCCGCCCACGGCGATGCCGATGTGCTGCTGGTCGGGCTGGCGCGCATGCTGGATGCGCATATCGAATGCGACCACGCCGACGATGCCGGCAACGCCCGCATCCGCGACCAGCTGGATGAGATCCAGCTGTTGCTGGCGCTGGAGATCGAACGCGCCGGGGTGCGGGCGGCCGCCTGACGGCCCGGCGTTACGCGGTGATCAGCTCCACGATCGCCGCCGCCGCATCGCGGCCTTCGGCCACGGCGGTCACCACCAGGTCCGCACCGCGCACCGCGTCGCCACCGGCGAACAGGCGCGGGTGGGCGGTCTGGAACGGCAGGCGGCCGTTGCCACCGGCGAGGATGCGGCCGTTGTTGCCCGCTTCCACGCCCTGCGCGGTCAGCCATGCCGGTGCGGTCGGCGAGAAGCCGAAGGCGATGATCACCACGTCCGCTTCCAGCAGCGATTCGCTGCCCTCGATCGGCACCGCGTTGCGCCGGCCCTGTGCGTCGGGCTCGCCCAGGTGGGTTTCCACCACGGTCACGCCGATCGCTTCGTCATCGGCACCGGCCTCGATCGACAGCGGCTGGCGGTTGAACAGGAACCGCACGCCTTCTTCGCGGGCGTTGGCCACTTCGCGCGCCGAGCCCGGCATGCTGGCTTCATCGCGGCGGTAGGCGCAGGTCACCCGCGCCGCGCCCAGCCGCACCGCGCTGCGCACGCAGTCCATGCCGGTATCGCCGCCACCCAGCACCACCACGCGCTTGCCTTCCAGGTCGGGCAGGGCAAGGGTGTCTTCCCAGCCGGCAATCGGCCGAGCGTGGGCATCGCTGCCGCTGACGATGCGGCTGTTCTGCACCAGGAACGGCAGCGCCGGCAGCACGTTCTTCAGGTCCTGCCCGGGCAGCCCGCCATCGGTATAGCGGTAGGCGCCGGTGCCGACGAACACCGCGTCGTAGTCGGCCAGCAGCGTTTCCAGGGTCACGTCGCGGCCGATCTCCACGCCCAGCCGGAACTGCACGCCCATGCCTTCCAGCACGTTGCGGCGGCGGCTGATCACCGACTTGTCCAGCTTGAAGCTGGGAATGCCGAACTGCAGCAGTCCGCCAATCTGTTCGTAGCGGTCGTACACCACTGCCTGCACGCCGGCATGCGCCAGCCGGTCGGCACAGGCCAGCCCGGCCGGGCCGGCACCGATCACCGCCACCCGCTTGCCGGTGCTTTCCACCGCCGCCATGTCCGGCCGCCAGCCGGTGGCCAGCGCGGTATCGACGATGTACTTCTCCACCGCGCCGATGGTGACCGCGCCGAACTCTTCCAGCGTGCAGCTGCCTTCGCACAGGCGGTCCTGCGGGCACACCCGGCCGCACACTTCCGGCAGCGGGTTGGTGGAATGGCACAGCGTGGCCGCTTCGTGGATGCGGTTTTCCTGCACCAGCTGCAGCCACTGCGGAATGGCGTTGTGCACCGGGCACTTCCAGCTGCAGTAGGGGTTGCCGCAGTCCAGGCAGCGACCGGCCTGGTACTGGGCATCTTCCTTGCCGAATTTGCCGTACAGCTCACCCCAGTCGCCGGAGGTGCGCAGCTCCACCGGAATGCGCTGCGGCATGGTCCGGGGCAGGTCGAGGAACTGGAAGGCGTGCTTGCGGCTCATGTATGGGAATCCAGGAAATCAGGCGGCACGGCGCAGCGATTCGGTCAGCGATTCAATGCTGGCGGCCTTGGGTTTGACCAGCCAGAACTTGCCCACGTAGTCGCGGAACTCGTCCAGGATCTGCTGGGCCCAGATGCTGCCGGTGAGCTCGCGGTGGCGGCTGATCAGCGTGTGCAGGTGCTGGCGGTGGTTCTCGAAGCCTTCGGCCGAAATGCGGTGGATGTCGATCAGTTCGTGGTTGTAGCGGTCCACGAAGTCGCGGTCGATATCCAGCACGTAGGCCAGGCCGCCGGTGAAGCCGGCACCGAAGTTCAGCCCCACCTTGCCCAGCACCAGCACGATGCCGTCGGTCATGTATTCGCAGCAGTGGTCGCCGGCGCCTTCGATGACCGCCAGCGCGCCGGAGTTGCGCACGCCGAAGCGTTCGCCCGCGCGCCCGGCGGCGAACAGCTCACCGCCGGTGGCGCCGTACAGGCAGGTGTTGCCGATGATGGCGGTGTTGCGCGCTTCGAAGCGTGCGCCGCGCGGCGGGCGTACCACCAGACGGCCGCCGGCCATGCCCTTGCCCACGTAATCGTTGGCTTCGCCTTCCACTTCCAGCTGCAGGCCGCCCACGTTGAACGCGCCGAAGCTCTGTCCGGCGGTGCCGCGGAAGCGCAGGGTCAGCGGCGCATCGCTCATGCCCTGGTTGCCATGCGCGCGTGCGATGGCGCCGGACAGGCGGGTGCCGATGGAGCGGTCGGTGTTGTGGATCAGGAAGCGGTGTTCGCCGCCCAGCTTGCCGGCGATGGCCGGGGCCAGCAGGCCATCCATCTGCGTGGCCAGGCTGTCCGGCGATTCGTACAGGCGCTGCGCGGCGCAGTGGCTGCCGCCGTACTGGGCCGGGTTGAGCAGGCGCGACAGGTCGACCTTGACCCCGGGGCGCGGGGCGACCTCCAGCTGCCGCAGCAGGTCGGTGCGGCCCACGATCTCGTCCAGCGAGCGCACGCCCAGGTAGGACAGCCAACCGCGCACTTCCTCGGCCAGCAGCCGGAAGAAGTTCTCCACGCGCTCTGGCAGGCCGGTGAAGTACTGCGCGCGCAGGCGCTCGTCCTGGGTGGCCACGCCGGTGGCGCAGTTGTTGAGGTGGCAGATGCGCAGGTACTTGCAGCCCAGCACGATCATCGGCGCGGTGCCGAAGCCGAAGCTGTCCGCGCCCAGCAGCGCGGCCTTGATCACGTCCAGGCCGGTCTTCAGCCCGCCGTCGGTCTGCAGCAGGGTGCGCCCGCGCAGGTCGTTGGCCACCAGCGCCTGGTGCGATTCGGCCACGCCCAGTTCCCACGGCACGCCGGCGTAGCGGATCGAGCTGACCGGGCTGGCACCGGTGCCGCCATCATGGCCCGACACGGTGATCAGGTCCGCACCGGCCTTGACCACGCCGGCGGCGATGGTGCCCACGCCGGCATGCGAGACCAGCTTCACCGACACCAGCGCATCGGGGTTGACCTGCTTGAGGTCGTAGATCAGCTGGGCCAGGTCTTCGATCGAATAGATGTCGTGGTGCGGCGGCGGCGAGATCAGGCCGATGCCCGGCTTGGCATAGCGCAGCCGTGCGATCAGTTCATTGACCTTGTGCCCGGGCAGCTGCCCGCCTTCGCCGGGCTTGGCACCCTGGGCGACCTTGATCTGCAGCACTTCGGCATTGACCAGGTATTCGGCGGTGACGCCGAAGCGGCCCGAGGCCACCTGCTTGATCTTGCTGCGCTTGTTGGTGCCGTAGCGCACCGGGTCCTCGCCACCCTCACCGGAATTGCTGCGCCCACCCAGCTTGTTCATGGCGATGGCCAGCGCTTCATGCGCTTCGGGCGACAACGCACCCAGGCTGATCGCGGCGGTGTCGAAGCGGCGGAACAGGTCCTCGGCCGGCGCCACTTCCTCCAGCGGGGTCGGCGTGGGGGCCGCCTTGAGCTGCAGCAGGTCGCGCAGCGCCGACACCGGCCGGCCATGCACGGCTTCGCAGTAGCGCTGCCAATCGGCGGCATCACCACTGCGCGCGGCGCGCTGCAGGGTCATGACCACGTCGGGGTTGTACATGTGGTATTCGCCGCCGTGCACGTACTTGAGCACGCCGCCCACTTCCGGGCGCAGCAGGTCGTTCCAGGCGCGCACGGTGAGCTCGCGGGCCTCGTCGTCCAGCCGTGCGAAGCCAACGCCGGCCACGCGCGACGGCGTTTCCGGGAAGCACAGGTCGACCACTTCATCGTCCAGCCCGACGATTTCGAACAGCTGCGCGCCGCGGTAACTGGCCACGGTACAGATGCCCATCTTGGAGATGATCTTGGACAGGCCCTTGTAGATGCCCTTGCGGTAGCTGCGGCCGATCTGCGACTGCTCGCCGCCCTTCTTCAGCTGCAGGATGCCGCGCCGGCCCAGGTCGAACAGGGTCTGGTAGGCCAGGTACGGGTACACCGCGGTGGCACCGAAACCGAGCAGGCAGGCCATGTGGTGCGGGTCGCGCGCGGTGCCGGTTTCCAGGATCAGGTTGACGTCGCAGCGCAGCCCGGCGTTGGACAGGTGGTGGTGCACCGCACTGGTGGCCAGCAGCGCATGCACCATCGGCCGGTCGGCCACCGGGTAGCGGTCGCTGAGCAGCAGCATCACGATGCCCTCGCGCGCGGCCGCTTCGGCTTCGGCGCAGATGCGTTCGATGCCGGCCTTCAGCCCTTCGTCCAGGCTGTAGGACAGGTCGATGAGCCGGTTGCGGTCCACGTACTGCGGCATCTTGATCAGCTGGCGCAGCTTGCGCTGGCTGAGCACCGGCGAATTGAGGATGACGTGGTTCACCGTCTCCGCGCCGGCATGGAAGATGTTGGTCTCCTTGCCGAGCTGGGTGGTGAGCGACATCACGCAGTCTTCCCGCAACGGATCAATCGGCGGGTTGGTGACCTGCGCGAACGCCTGGCGGAAGTAATCGTAGAGCGGTCGGCTCTGCTGGCTGAGCACCGCCATCGGGGTGTCATCGCCCATCGAGCCGGTGGCCTCCTGCTCGGTCTCGGCCAGCGGGCGCAGGATCTGCTCCACTTCCTCGGTGCTGAGCTGGAACAGCTTGTGGTAGCTGCGCAGGGTGCGTTCGTCGAACGGCTCTTCCACCAGCGATGGGTCGATCAGCTCGGTCTGCAGGTAGGTCACGCCCTGCTGCAGCCACTGCTTGTACGGCGCGCGGCCGCGGTTGATGCGGTCGATGGCGTCCGAATCGAGCAGGTCGCCGCGCTTGAGGTCGATGGCCATCATCTCGCCCGGGCCCAGCTTGCCCTTGCGCACCACGCGCTCGGCCGGCACTTCCCACACGCCTGCCTCGGAGGCCACCAGGAAGTGGCGGTCGGAGGTGAGCATCCAGCGCGCCGGGCGCAGCCCGTTGCGGTCCAGGGTGCAGGCGGCATAGCGGCCATCGCAGGCGACGATGCCGGCCGGGCCATCCCACGGTTCGCTGTTGAGGCCGTAAAACTCGTAGAACGCGGCCAGGTCGGCGTCCTTGAACTCCAGCGACTGGGTCGCCGGCGGCACCAGGATGCGCAGCGCCTGGATCAGCTCCATGCCGGCACTGACCATCAGCTCCAGCATGTTGTCCAGGCTCTGCGAATCCGAGCCGTGCATGGAGATCACCGGATCGAACTCGCCGATGTCGAAGCGGGGGGTCTTCCACACCTTGCTGCGCGCCTGCGCCCAGCGCCGGTTGCCTTCGATGGTGTTGATCTCGCCGTTGTGGGCGAGCATGCGGAACGGGTGCGCCAGCGGCCAGCGCGGCAGCGTATTGGTGGAAAAGCGCTGGTGGAACACGATGGCGCTGGAGGCCAGGTCGTTGCGCTGCAGGTCCGGGTAGAACCGGCTCAGCTTGTCCGGCAGCACCATGCCCTTGTAGCTGATCGCGTTGGGGCTGAGCGTGGTGACGTAGTAGTCGGCATGCGCGCGCAGCTGCTGTTCGCTGCGGCGGCGGGCCAGGAACAGCGCCAGGGTGAAGGCAGCCTCGTCCTGGCCGTGGCCGGCATCGACGAACACCTGTTCGATGTGGGGCAGGGTGTCGCGGGCGAGCTGGCCGCACACGCTGGGATCGGTCGGCACCACGCGCCAGCCCAGCGGCTGGCAGCCGGCGTCGCGCAGTTGCTGTTCAAGGGTGTCGCGGCAGGCCTGGGCGGCAGCGGCGTCGTGCGGTAGGAACACCACGCCGGCCGCATGCAGCTTGCCGAGGGTGATGCCGGCTTCGGCGGCCAGCGCCTGCAGGAAGGCTTCCGGGCGGCGCAGCAACAGGCCGCAGCCGTCACCGGTGACACCGTCGGCGGCGACACCGCCGCGGTGGGTCATGCGCGAGAGCGCGGCAATCGCGGTGTCGACTAGCAGCCGTGACGGCTGGTCATCCAGTTGCGCCACCATGCCGAAACCACAGGCATCGCGTTCGTCTTGTGGGTCGTAAAGCCCTTGGCGGTTGCGGGGGGCCATCTCTGCCTCAATGTCGGGTGAGCGGCGACACTCGTCCCCGCTCAATCCGTTGAGCGCATCTGGAGGCACCGGATGCTTCGACTAGATCACAGTTGCTGCAACGCCGCAATACACGGTTGCACGCGCAACCAAACCCCTCGAAAACCCGCGTCCGGTGCGCCCAATTCAGCCGCAGCGCAGGCCGCTGACCACGCCCTTTTCGTCCACTTCGATGTTCAGCCGCTCGCCGACGAACTCCATCGTGGTCATGTCGTCCGGCTTGAGCACGCGCAGCTCGCGCGCGCTGGCATCCTGCTGCGCCTGCGCCCCGATGGCGTCGCTGTAGGGCTGGCCGACCAGGCTCTGCACCTGGTTGGCATCGCAGTTGCCGACCGGCGGTGCCTCGGTGGCCTTGCCGGTGGTGTCGGCCGGGGCGGCGGCGACTTCTTCGGCGGCCTTCTGCGCGTGGGTACCCGCTGCTTCCTGTTCGTCCATCGGCGGGGCCTTGCAGGCGCCCAGCAACAGCAGGGTGGGGACCAGGGCCGCGGCCATGATCGTGGGACCAAACGGACGCCGCAGGCGGCGGAAGGACAAGGACGACATCGAGACTCCAGAGTTCCAGGCGGTAAACCATGGAGCATATCGCCAAGGGCGGGCGTGAGGTGTTTGTGTTGCGTTATTGACGCGGCGCCGTCGCCACGCCCACCACACTGCAGGCCCCCACCTTGCCTGCCGCCATGCCCGCACGCCTTGCCACCCCCGAAGCCACCGCCGCCCGCGATGCAGGCCTGCGCTATGTCAGCGATGAACAGCCGGGCCTGGCGCGCCGCCGCGCCGGCAAGGGCTTCAGCTACCGCGATGCCGACGGCCACGCCGTGCGCGATGCCGCCACCCTGGCCCGGATCCGCGCGCTGGCCATTCCACCGGCCTACACCGACGTGTGGATCTGCGCCTCGCCCAATGGCCACCTGCAGGCCACCGGGCGCGATGCGCGCCGGCGCAAGCAGTACCGCTACCACCCGGACTGGGCGCGGGTGCGTGGCGACGGCAAGTTCGACCGGGTGATCGCCTTCGGCCAGGCGCTGCCGGCGCTGCGCCGGCGGCTGCGCCGCGACCTCAAGCTGCCCGGGTTCCCGCAGGACAAGGTGCTGGCGATCGTGGTCGCGCTGCTGGCCGAAACCCTGGTGCGGGTGGGCAACCCGGAGTACGCCCGCGACAACCGCTCCTACGGCCTCACCACGCTGCGCAACCGCCACCTGGAACTGGTCAAGGGCGGGCGCGCGCGCATGCGCTTCCGCGGCAAGTCCGGCCAGCAGCAGGAAGTGGATATCGACGACAAGCGCCTGGTGGGCCTGATCAAGGGCTGCCAGCAGCTGCCCGGGCAGGCCCTGTTCCAGTACCGCGACGACGACGGCACCCTGCAGCCGGTGGACTCGGGCCAGGTCAACGCCTACCTGCGCGATGCGATGGGCGCCGATTTCAGCGCCAAGGATTTCCGCACCTGGGGCGGCACCGTGGCCGCGCTGCGCCAGTTCGCGGCTACCGCGCTGCCCGAGGCGCCAAGCGAGCGGGCGCTGGCCGCGCTGCAGAAGGAGGTGGTGTGCGAAGTGGCCACGCTGCTGGGCAATACGCCAGCGGTGTGCCGCAAGGCCTACATCGATCCCAGCGTGTTCGTCGGCTGGCGCGATGGCACCCTGGCCAAGCTGGCGGGGCTGCGGGGCGAGCGCCAGTGGGAGCAGGCCACGCTGAAATTCCTGCGCTCGGCACGGCGCGCGGTGAAAGGCAAGGCCGCGCGCTGAGGCGCGGCCACGCCGTGGCGATCAGCCGCAGTAGATGGCGGTGATGTTGTTGGTGCGGCCCTTCTCGATGGTGAGGCGATCACCACCGCTTTCCGCGCCGGGGGTGGGGTTGGCCGCGCCACTGGCGGTGGCACCGCTCTCGGTGCGCTGGCCGCGCAGCACTACCACCTGCAGGCTGTCACTGTCCACGCGGGCGCGTTCCACCGTGGCCGCCGACGCGGCCAGGCCGACCGCGCCGCGCACCTTGTCCACGTGGCACTGGCCGGAAATGACGCCATCGATGGGCTGCACCTGCGCCATCGGCGTGCTGCTGCAGGCGGTAAGGGCGGTCAGTGCGGCAACGGCAAGCAGGGGACGAAACATGGGGCCACTCCAGCGGGATTCTGGTGCCCACGATGCCGCCGCACGCGTATGCGGCGGATGAAGCCCTGCACGGCACGCCCACATGGCATTCACCGTATGCGACTGCTGGCGCCGACACACTGCCCTTGCCTCGCCCTCCACCCGCATCGAGGCACACGCAACGAAGGAGTTCAGCATGGCCACGGCCAAGAAGACCCGTAAGCGCACCCCCACCGCTGCCGCACCCGCCGCCGACCCAACGCCTGCCCGCGCGCGCGCGCCGGTGGTCAAGACCGCCACCCGCAAGGCCGCCGCCAGCGATCCGCGCGCCGCGCGCGTGGCCGCCCGCCAGCGCCGCCTGCAGGACCAGGAAAAGGCCAAGGACGCGCGTGCCGCGGCAAAGAAGAAAGCCGCCAAAAAGGCAACGAAGAAGGCGACCCAGGCCGGCACCCGCAAGCAGCCTGAAACCATGCCCGCCCAGCACATCGCCAAGCCGGGCAACGAACACGAACTGCAGCTGGCACCGCGTTTCCTGGCGCCCGACTACGTGGGCAGCGGCAAGCTGCAGGGCAGGCGCGCCATCATCACCGGCGCCGACTCCGGCATCGGCCGCGCGGTCGCGGTGCTGTTCGCGCGCGAAGGCGCCGACGTGGCGGTACTGCACCTGGACGAAGCCGACGATGCTGAGGTCACCCGCCAGCATGTGGAAGCCGAAGGTACCCGCTGCGTGGTGATCGCCGGGGACGTTCGCGATCCGAAGTTCTGCAACAAGGCGGTCAAGCAGGTGGCCAAGGCGTTCGGCGGCATCGACATCCTGGTCAACAACGCCGCCTTCCAGCTGCACTGCGAACGCCTGGAAGACCTGGAAGACGAACACCTGCAGGAAACCCTGCAGACCAACATCGGCGGCTACATCCAGATGGCACGCGCAGTACTGCCACACCTGCAGGAAGGCGACTGCATCATCAACACCGGTTCGGAAACCGGCCTGTTCGGCAGCAAGGCGCTGATCGACTATTCGTCCACCAAGGGCGCCATCCATGCCTTTACCAAGGCGCTGGCCAGCCAGCTGCTGCCGCGTGGCATCCGCGTCAACGCCGTGGCCCCCGGCCCGGTGTGGACCCCGCTCAACCCGGCCGACAAGCAGGCGCCGGATGTAGCTGAGTTCGGCAAGGACAGCGACATGGGCCGCCCGGCCCAGCCCGAGGAACTGTCGCCGGCGTATGTGTTCCTGGCCTCGCCGGTCACTGCCAGCTACATCAGCGGCGTGATCCTGCCGGTCATGGGCGGTCCACGCGGCTAGCGCCGTTGCGGTCACGACCAACGGTCGTGACC